>JBGAWA010000044.1:0-17305 GCA_044227805.1 Chitinophagales bacterium
TATTTACCATCAAAACAACATCAGGCACGTGTTTTTATGGCGGCGATGTATTGCCACAGCCAAAGCAACTGCTCATGAAGTTCAATGCTAAATATGACTATGACGGAAAGCTATCGGCTGCCAAGCGGATCACTTACGGAAACCGCGCTGCTGACAACCACTACACCTGTCTTTTCTTTCATGCCGGAAACATGCCTATGGCGAAAGTGAAAAGGGACGGCTCCGACAGGTTTTTAATAGAGCGAGTTGACAGCTAATAATTGATCCCGGATTTTTCAGTGGAAAAATCCCGCTTCGCTGCGCCTTAGAACTGCTAAATGCGGATTCAATAGAAAAACGCTGGCAACGGATCATGCATCATGCTCTTTCTCCCCTGACAGCAGCCACACGCCCGCCAATCCAGATAAGAGCGAGCCCACCAGGATGGCAAGCTTTGCTCCATCTAAGGTGACAGTGTCTTCAAACGCCAGTGTCGCGATAAAAATAGACATGGTGAAACCAATGCCTGCAGCACATCCCGCCGCAAGGAGCATTTTCCAGGAAACCATTTTTGGCAATTCCGCCCACCCTGCCTTCGTTGCCAGCCAGGCTGCCAGCATGATGCCAAGAGGTTTACCCAGGAATAATCCGGTAATGATGCCCAGCCCAATCGAATCAAACAAAACGGCGACTCCTGCGGCAGGAAATGAGATGGCGGTATTTGCCAGTGCGAAAAGCGGGAGGATTAGATAGTTAACCGGCTTCTGTAAGGCGTGTTCCAATGTTTCAACCTTATGCATCGGCACACAAAAAGCAAGTAACACACCGGCCACTGTTGCATGAACGCCTGAATGCAGGATGAACCACCACAACAGGATGCCGGGCAGCAAATAAAACAAGAGATGGCGCACTTTGAATCGCTGCATAGTGAGTAATGCGGTGAATAGCATGATGCCATACAGCAACTGATCGAAATGAATGCTGTTCGTATAGAAAACGGCTATTACCAGCACCGCCCCGAGGTCATCAATAATGGCCAATGCTGTCAGGAATACCTTCAGGGCAAAGGGCACCCTTTTCCCCATCAACGATAAAACACCAAGTGAAAAAGCGATATCGGTAGCAGTTGGTACCGCCCAACCCGACAACTCGCCATGCTGAAGGTTGAATAAAAGGAATAGCAAGGCAGGCATGGCCATGCCACCTGCCGCCGCTACTACAGGCAACAATGACTGCCGTATATCGGCGAGCTCACCATTCACCATCTCCCGGCGAATCTCCAACCCGACCATAAAGAAAAAAACGGCCATGAGCCCATCATTGATCCAATGGCCGATGGATGCCTCATAGCCGGCTACACCAATGGAAATATGCCACAGATGAAAGTAACTTTCCCGGAAGGATGAATTGCTCATTGCCAATGAAAGAACAGTCGCAGTCATCAACAATATCCCGGTCAGTTGGCCTTTCCGTGACATTTCAGCAATAGGATTAAGCAGTGGCTTCATAAATTTTAACCCTGAAAAATAGCAAATGATGAACAACTCAATAAAGAAGGAGAATGGATATAGGATGACGCGAATTGTTTTCTACTGCTATATGCGGCAGTAATGCAAAAAATAATTTCGCCTGATGCGACAGTTGTTTTTCACACGATTCGGTAGAAATTGTATTTTCGTGCACTGTTTATACAAAGCTAAAACACCTTTTTGTTACGTCAGAATCCGGTATCATCCACTAATAATTTTTCAAACAATCTCTCGGTATGTTGATTGGAGTTTCTACTTTTTTAAGTGTAAGGAAAATGCAGCAGGCTTTTTTGCTGATGGCCGTATGTTTATTTTTTTCGCAGGTTGCTGCAGCGCAGGTGATTACGATTCCATCCGCCAATCCTAACGATTCTTCCACGCGTAAACCTTTCGGCTGCACTTACGGCTACGAACGTTCTGCCATGCTTTATACATCCGGTGAAGTAACGCAGTTCGGAAGTATTACCAAGGTTGGTTTCTATCTGAATTCAAAAACTAATCCTGCATCGGCCACACCGGTGGTGATCAGGATGAAAACCATCACGGCGAATGCACTGACATCTACACCGTACGCTAACCTGATGAATGGTTCCACACAGGTTTATGCAGGGATCGTAACTTCCTCTATGCTCAATGCAAATAGCTGGGTTACCATCACGCTGAACACAGCCTTTAACTATAGCAGCAATAACCTGGTGATCATAGTGGAAACCAACTACGGTGAGTTTGGAGGTGAAGATTTTGTCGCCAAGCAGTTCAGGCATGCTACTACTCTCTCCAACCGCTGCGAGTATTGGGAAGATGACTTGACGCCTCCGGCGGATTATGGCATCCTCATCAGTCAGCGACCAACCGTTCAGCTTACTTTCGAGCCCAATTGCGCAGGAACCCCTGATCCGGGTAATACCCTCTCTACCTCCACGCATGTTTGTATCAATGAGAGCTTCACGCTTTCATTGCAAAATACTCCCACTACACCCGGGCTTTCGTATGTATGGCAATCTTCACCCACCGGTGGTAACCCGTGGACGACCATCGTCGGAGCAACGGGCTCAACCCTCACCACTACACAGGCTTCACCGCTTTATTACCGCTGTAAAGTTACCTGCGATGCCGGTGGCGCAACCGGCACTTCTAATGCAATACTGATAGATGAAAATCCTTATTATGAATGTTATTGCGCATCCTATGCAGCGGATATCAGCGATTCAAAAATCAACTCCTTCCAGATGGCGGATATCAGCACCAGTTCGCCTAACGGCACCTGTGAGTCATATACTGACTATACCGCCGTTCCCGGAAATGTGGCAGCCGGGCAACAGGTTACTATTAAGATTGGAAACGGATCCTGTAGCGGCAATATTTATGATAGTTATGTTGGTGTATATATAGACTACAACCAGAATGGTGTTTATGATGAAGCAACTGAACTGGTGTATGGTTACGGGCCGATCATCAACTTCAATGCTATACCTGACTATACTTTTATTTTTCCAACCGTCGCGCCGGGTGGTATTACCGGCATGCGTGTAATTCTGACGGAAGGCGATTCTGTTCCATATGCCTGTGGTGAATATGTCTTCGGTGAAACGGAAGATTACCTGCTGAACATCACACCCGCCACTTCCTGCACTGGCGCTCCTGTTCCCGGTGTAACGTTGTCATCTCAATCATCGGTGTGTCCCACCGAGCCATTCAACCTGTCTATTGCCAATTACCAGAATAATACCGGCATCTCATACCAATGGCAAAGTTCACTCAACAATATAGATTACACGAATATCAGTGGAGCCACTTCCGCCACCAAAACACAGGTACAGTCGGCCGCCACCTGGTATCGTTGCAATGTAACTTGCGACAACTCTGGCACCTCCACCAAGTCAGATCCCGTGCAGGTAACCATGAATCCTTTCTATGCCTGTTACTGCGCTTCCTATTCCAATAATTTCGAAGACACAAAAATCGATAGTGTGAAAATCGGAAACCTGGTGGCTGGTTCTTCTCCCGCAAATTGTGAAGCCTACACCGACAATACAAGCCTGAACATGGATGTTGCGAATACAGGCCCTGTAACAATTCATATTGACAAT
The DNA here is from genome assembly GCA_044227805.1 of Chitinophagales bacterium. Lineage (GTDB taxonomy): Bacteria > Bacteroidota > Bacteroidia > Chitinophagales > UBA10324 > JACCZZ01. The sequence continues at coordinate 3,599 of JBGAWA010000044.1, forward strand.
GGATCGTGCAGCGGTCAGTTTTATGAAGCTTATGTCGCTGTGTATATCGACTACAACCAAAACAAAATCTATGACGGCTCTGAGCTTGTTTATTCTTACGGTCCAACAACTGATTTACACGCTATTCCCGACGGCATCTTTAATATTCCCGGTTCGGCACTACTTGGCAAAACCGGCATGCGGGTAATCCTTTCCGAATCAGAGTCAGTGCCACCTGCTTGCGGCACATTTGATTTTGGGGAAACGGAAGATTATGCCATCAACATTGTCAATGAACCACCCTGTATTAATCCGCCAACACCCGGCACTGCAGCGGCTTCCACGTTGTCGTTTTGTTCTGTCGCCGTACCGGCTGATGTAACGCTGAGTCTCACAGGCAACTCAAGAGGGCTTGGCCAGACTTATCAATGGCAATCATCACCAGACAAAAGCGACTATAACGACATTCCGGGGGCTACCAGCACCTCCGCTGTAGTAACAGTGACCGCCACTACCTACTACCGTTGCAAGGTTACATGTTCCGGCAATAGCGCTTACTCGGCTGAAGCAGAAGTAACAGTGAAGCCTGTTCCGTTAGGTAATACTCAAAGCAATCCGATAGTGATCAGTAGTTTTCCGTATACTCACCTTGGCAATAACCTTTCAACCAACTGCTGGACGAGCGATTACACCAATACCCTGCCGCAGGTATCACCTGATATATTTTACGCCATTTCATTAGTTGATACATCCGGTACTCTGGAAATATCCACCTGTGAGACCACCGGTTTCAATACATACCTCCATCTGATCGATGATCAGGGCAATCACCTGAACAGTAATAATAATAACGGTCCTTATTGTTCAGGGCAGGCAGCTTCTATGGAGTGGTATCAAGGTACCGTTCCGGTCAATCTATTTATTGTCGTGGAAGGACAAGGAAATGATGAAGGCAACTATCAGCTGGATGTGAACTTCATTCCAGATTCGGCAACGGCTGTTGCTGACCTTCCGGCAACGCAGTCAGGCAGCGTAACGGTTTATCCCAATCCGGGAAACGGAGACATGACGGTGCAGATTCATCTTGAGCATGACGCGGCAACAGCCGATCTGAATGTATTCAATACGATCGGCCAGTTGGTATATGCAGAAAAGATCGCACTCAAACATGGCAGCTATGCCGGAACACTTCACCTGAACGCTGCATTACCTGCAGGCATTTATAATCTGCAGGTGAATGACGGCAACACGGTGATGTCAAAGCCGATTGTGATTCAGCGCTGATCATGCATCACCCTATTCAATCTGCCTGCAGCAGGAATTGAGCAGGAAATGTAGTGTTGTGTCAGTATCCGCTGTGGACTTTATGGCAACGCAGATTTTTCCATTGAAAAATCCGTATTCAAAGCATCAACCGGAATCATGCCGTCCATCAACATGGCTCGCACTGCTATATGTCACAGCCCTTTCAAATAATATTGCTGACACCGGGATTTCCTGCTGATGAATCAGATACGGCCTGCCTGCCGGCGTTGCAGGATTTTGTGTTAGGCTGGAAAACATTTTATCCTGACGCAACCATTTCTGTTATTGCGTTTCAATACCCGCATAAGGCGAAATCATATGCCTGGCATTCCATACCAATTTATGCAGCAGGTGGGCATGACAGAAATGGTGGTTATCGCCTGATCACCTGGATGAAGGTGCTGTTGCATCTGCTGATGATGAAGAAGAAAAAACGGACCGTTCTGCTTTCCTATTTTCTGACGGAAGCAACCTACGTGGCACAGCAGTTCACAAAAGTTTCCGCTGCAGTGCATATTGCCATGGCAGCGGGACAGGATGTGAAAAAATCAAATCCTTACCTGCGCAAACTGAATCTTCAAAAATTGCAGGTGGTGGTATTCAATCAAAAAATGAAAGAGGAATTGCTGTTGGCAACCGGCAAAAACGCCGATGCAGTTATTCCTTTCGGCCTCCTGGAGCAGGCAGCAACAGGCAGCACAACGGGCATCCGATCCATTGATCTGCTGGTGGTGGGTTCGCTGATTCCGGTAAAGCGCGTTGATGCAGCTATTCGTATCATAGCCACACTGAAAAGCGAATTTCCAGGGCTGCAGGCACAGATCATCGGACAAGGAACCGAACAAGCGGCACTCGAGCATCTTGCGGCGAACCTGCAGCTGAACGAACTAATCAGCTTCACCGGAGGTGTTAGCCGCGAGGTGGTGAGAGAAAAAATGAGCCATGCAAAAATACTACTGCATACCTCTGCGTCGGAAGGTCAGTCAACAGTGATTTCAGAAGCACTGTCTGCCGGCCTGTATGTGGTGTGTTTTGATGTGGGAAGAGTCATGGATCATCCAAAAATTATCATCTGCCATACTGAAACGGAAATGCTCACTGCCATGAAAAATATTCTTCGATTGCCGCAACCCGATCTTTCTCCGGTGGAGATATTTCCTGTTTCAAAAACTATTGCCGCCTACAGCCAACTTTTAGACTCCCTGGCATGACGCCCTCATTCACCACTCGTTAAACCCGGATTTTTCAATGAAAAAATCCAGGCTAGTCAACCGGCCAACCTTTGCCGCGTCGTTGCACAGATCAATACGGTAATAAGCAGGTTTAGCCGAAAATCATTACGTTTATTCCTGCTGTTACAAACAGATTTTTATCAATGATTACCCTGCCATTTAAGAAATTCCGGCAACGCCTGTTGCTCTTCGGGATGAGTGCAGCTTACAACCTGGTGCCGATGGTATTCAATGTGGTGCTGGCAGCCATTGTTATACGCTTGCTTTCTGCCGCGCTATGGGGTGAAATGGTGCAGGTGCTTTTATGGACAGGCATTGCCGGAAATATAATGGCCTGGGGCAACAAGGATTATCTCGTTCGTAGCTTCAGTATTGATCCATCATCCATCAGTCAATCATGGCAACGCAGCTTTGGCAGCCGCAGTTTATTGGCTGTCGCGATGTTGCTGCTGCTGTTGTTTATTCCGTTGCCGTTACCGGTTATGGCATGGACAAGCCTTTTGCTGATGGCCAGATTTTTCTACCTGTCATATGATGCCCTGATTGTCTTTAAAAGAAATTTCATCACTACCCTGTTGCTGGAATCTGCAGGATTTATTTTTATTGGAGCCGGCATCATTTACTTTCCACCAGCTGGCCTTCCACAGTTGCTGTGCTGGTTTGCCTGTGCAGAGTTGTTAAAGAGTGCAGCGGTCATCTTCCTTTTCCGGAAAGCTGTTTTACCCGTACTCTTCCGCGACTACGACAGCCGGTATTTCAAACTCGCTTTCTCTTTTTTCCTGCTTTATTTTACTGGTATGCTGGCCACGAAGGTGGACCTCATCTGCATCACCACCTTATTCGATAAAGCAGCTATAGCGCGTTACCAGGTGCTGATGAGTTTTTTGCAGGCTACACAACTCTTTATTCCCATACTGCTGATACCTTATCTCTCTTTCATCTATCGCCTGCCGGTGGCTTCCGTACGTAAAATGGCGTTGCGCCTTTTTATCGTAGGTATGCTGATAGCCGCCATTGCGGTTTTTTCATCCTCGGTTTTACTGTCCGTTATCTACCGGTTTCAATATCAGCCAGCAATTTTTTTCCTCGGCTGGCTAATGGTAATTCCCGGATTTTATTTTGCGCCACTGATTTACCGGCTGTTTAAAAATAACCGTCAGCACCTGGTTGTTCTCATTTCGCTTTTTTTCATCTTGCTCACTGCCGCGTTGATTTACACAATGGTAACCGTATTTCCGGAACCGCTCACTGCCATCTTCATCGCGCTCGCAGCGGCACAATGGATACAGGGCATTATCTATTTTTTTGCCGGGAAAAAACTTACCTGAATGGCGGGTATGTTTCAGTAGAAATTTCCCATATAGAAACCCTGTTGCCCGTTAACAGTACACAGAAAACAGTTGCCTCATCGTATTCTCCTGAAAAGGTAATTAGGATTTTTCAGCACCACCTCATAATCCTTTCTCGCCTTCATCTCCTTCATGAATTCACGCATGCCGGTGTTGATGTGCGCGGCAGAATCATCAAAAAAAAGATACCCGCCCTTCACAAGGCAGCGATGCACATTTTCAAAATCACGTTTTACAAAGGCGTATTGATGATTTCCATCGAGATAAGCGAAACTGATCGGGCCACCAAAATTTTCCTGTATTCCCCATAAGTTAACAGCCGGTCTTCCCTGATGCCAATACTCAAAAAATTCATCCGATAACATTTCAAAGGTATGTGGCAACCGGTCACCGGTGAAATGGCGGACATTGCGCATGAAAGAATCGCGGATGTAACGCTTCATTTCTGCAGGTGGCACTTTCAACACACGTGTATAATATTGCTGTTCCTTTTCTTCAAACTCCCACTTGTCAATATTGATCAATCTGTTTTCCCGGTTGTGCAGGGCAAGAAAATGGCTCAGCATGCAGGTTGACATTCCTGTGAATGAGCCAATCTCCAGTACCGGATCATTAGTTGCCAGGTTTTTGATGGCATGATTGACACAATAAATATTCTCCGGTACAAAAAGCGTTGCTCCGTTGATCGACACGTACAAAGCATCGTAAAATTCATCGGCCAGTAGTTTGTACGGGAAAAACAATGCGCGCATGCGCTGGAAAGTCTTGCCCCTGTAAATTTTTTTCAGCATGAATGATCATTTGGGAAGTTCAAAGCTATCTCTAAAATAATGGCGGTTAAACCATGGCGTGTGCGCGAGCAACGGCGCATGCTGCAATGAATACCGGTTGATAGTTCGGAAAAGAAACTGCGTATGAGCGCCCTTAAGAAAACTGTGCTCGAGCAGCAATTCCTGTATGTGTACAGCAAATGCAGCCACAGGAATCTTCCATTCTTCCGACAAGACCGTTTGCAGGCGGTCGCCTTCCGGCACTACACCGCCCGGGTGAAAACGCCCCAGCCGGTATACTGCCTGGCGATGATCATACGGTACAGTAGCAGCACAGATTTTTTTTGTTTGCAGGATATGCGGTATGGCCGCGCTGCTCGACCGGACACTGAACAGGCAGTGCGATTCCGAAATGTTTCCCGCAATGTCAACTGGAAAAATGTCGTATCCCTTTTCATGTTGCAGCGAAAGCAGGTACACCGGCCGCGGCTGCAGGCTGAAAACAAACAACTTCAGCAATTCCTTGGGTGGCACCACAAAGTTTTGTGATTGCTTATTCGTGTAATTCTTCAACCCTAACAATAACCGGTTCCAAACACGCTGGTAGTAAACGACAGGATGATTGGTAAGACCAGCTTCAAAAATTAAGAGCAGTAGGTCGTTCTGCCCTTCCATGCCACTGCTGCGCAATTGAAGCGTCCCGAGCGTTTTTTCTTCTTCTACTATTTGCAGCGTTGCATTTTCCTTTTGCAGCAAGGGCACCGCCTCTGCATTAACGGCTATGGCAAATGGCTTGAGTGAAATCAATGCATGAAAGCCTGTGATGTCATACCGATGCACACCATCATGGATGAACACCCTTACCTGATCATCTGCCATTATCGCCACCGGATGCAGCTTTCGGGTGTTCAGGTATGCTGCAAATGTTCTCCTGATGTTGCTCATGATGGACAGATAGCTAATAAATGAATGTTGTATGGCACTGCAAAATGTGTGTTCACACCGGATTTTTCAACTGAAAAATCCCATTACGTTACAAAATGCAATGGCGGGAATAGCCATTGATGTCATGCCAGCAGGCTGAATACTGCCTAAGCCGTATCAGAAATACATAGTAATTTCAAGCCATGCCACCTGCATCACCCAAGGATAGCGTGCTGTTGTTCAACCCAAGAGCTACCGCTTACAAAGCACGTATTCCCAATTCCATTTTACAGGTGGCGGCCAGCATTGAAGGAATCTTTCCCTATGCCATAGTGGATGGGAACCTCGAGCAGGATCCGTGGCAAAAAATTGAAGCTTACCTGCAAACCGGCATCTTTAACTGCTTCGCGCTGACGGTGATGCCCGGACCACAATTGAAGCAGGCTATCCCCTTCTCCAAAAAGGTAAAAGTATTATTCCCGGACATCACTATCATCTGGGGAGGTTACTTCGCCTCTAATCAATCGGCTGCGGTACTGCACTCCGGTTATATTGACTACGTGGTGTATGGCCCGGGCGATAAGACATTTCCGCAGTTGCTGCAACTGTTGCAGCAACAACCGCGTACGATAGCAACAACAAAGTTAATCAACAACTTAATTTTTTTAGATGGCGGAAACATGATTAAAACCGCCAAGGATGAACTCTATGATCAGGATGCGCTGCCACCACTTCCTTATGAGCAACTGAACCAATTCTATCCGCTTCAAAAGTATCTTGGTAAAACTTTTCTTGGCCGACATACCATCGCCTATCACTCCAGCATCGGCTGTCCGTTTAAATGCGCTTTCTGCGGCATCGTTCCGATTTATCAAGCGCGGTGGCAGGGAAAATCTGCAGTCAATATCTACAAGGACATTAAGTACCTGAAAGAAAATTTCGGCGGTGATGCCATCGAGTTTCACGACAATAATTTTTTTGTGTCTGAAAAACGCTCCGTTGAATTTTCAAACCTTATCAGGAAAGAAGACATGATATGGTGGGGTGAAGGCAGGATAGATACGATTGACCGATACAGTGATGCTTCCATTGCCGCTCTCCGGGAGGCAGGCTGCAGGATGATATTCTTTGGCGCGGAGACAGGCAATGATGCCATCCTCAAAAAGATGGATAAAGGAGGCACCCAAACCGGTGAACAGATCAGGACCTTTGCCGCACGCATGGCGAAGTTTGACATCATTCCGGAATATTCCTTTGTGCTGGGAACACCAGGCAACAACGAAGATGAAGTGAACCGGCAGATAGAGGATGACATTGCATTCATCAGGGAGATAAAATCGGTCAATCCAAAAACCGAAATCATAATTTACGTGTATTCTCCTGTGCCAACGGAAGGATCAGCATTGTTTGAGCGCGTGAAAGAACAGGGATTTCATTTTCCTGAAACGCTGGAAGACTGGATATCACCACACTGGGAAAATTTTGATTTGCGAAAAAATCCTCTGACGCCCTGGTTGAAACCCTACATGATTGACAAGATTAAAAATTTCGAGACCGTCCTGAACGGATATTATCCTACCGTAAGTGATATGAAGCTCACGCCTTTTCATAAAAAAGTCATCCGCGGCTTTTCCTCCCTGCGTTATCACCTCCAATGGTATCAGTTTCCGTATGAGATCAGGGCAATGCAGAAATTCTGGCTGAAATACAGGCAACCTGAGGTGGAAGGTTTTTGATCCTGATTTTTTAACCCGGATTTTTCAGTGGAAAAATCCCGCTTCGCTGCGACTTAGAGCTGCTAAGGGTTTGCTCAATTTGTCAAGAAAAGAAAATGTTTCACAAACCCTAAGCAGCTCTACGTCGGGGTTAAACCCGTTGCCGCTTTGAACTGCAAAATGTGGGTTTAACCTGCATTTTGACATTTAGAAGAGCAGTGGGTTCATCATAAAAATCCTGCCTTGCCAACACTTGTCTATAGCCTGTTCACTTTGCATAGCTCCGCCAAAAAACGGATTGCGTTCCGTTATGACCGTCAGTTCCGCCTAACCTTATTGTAGTAAAATTGCGCCTGATCAGGATGACCAAGTGCCGTGAGACAATCGCCAATCAGCTTGTTATACATGGTACCGGATGGATTGTTTTTATAAACGACATTCAGAAACTTAAGCGCTTCAGCATAATTTCCCATGGCATAATAATTATAGGCGGTGAGTTCATAAATGTAGTCCTGATCCGGAAAGAGCTGATTATAATCCTTCAAGAGCTTTAGCGATGCGGCATAATCATCCTTCAGGTACAGTAAGCACGCTTTCCAGTACCAGGCAGTTGTATTGGTGCTATTGGAACGGTACACCTTTTCGATGAGGTTAGCAGCATAAGCCAGACTGTCGGCACGCATCATCCTGAAAACAGTGAGGTCATCACGGCTTTCGCGTTTCACCACAAATGACAATGGAACACCAAACCGTTCCACGGTATGAATCGTGCCATACGGCGGAAACATGGCGTCAATCGCTTTCTGATTCAGGAACACCGTGGATACTACGGCATAATCCCAGTCAACGGCCCACATATCTTTGATAGCGACATAGTCGAATTTCACTTTTGCCGAGTCATATTCATACTGCAGCGCATTGGCATTGTTGCTGAGTATGGTGATTCTTCTATTTGCTACGGGCTCATTTTCCAGCAGCCACTTCACACCGTTATGCGTGGCCAGCTGCTGATAGTCGGTATCATAATGCTTGTATATGCCGGGCAGTCCACCACTCAGGTGATTGTAATAGATGTAATTGAAAGGAAAGGCACGCACCTGCCACAGCAGCAAATCCAGCAGGGCCGCCAGCAACAAAGCGCCAAGTGTAATGCCTGCTATTTTCCCCCTAACAAGCAAAAACAATTCGGTGATACCCATTGATGTGATGACTGCTACGAACGGATAAGCAAACATCACATGACGCCATCCATTGTAAACTGGTGAATGCATCAGCATTACCCAGGCAAAAGGAAACAGGGCAGCATAAAACAACATCCAGGTGAATGTCTTTTGAAAGCGGTTTTTACAGAACAATATAATTCCGGAGGAAAGAACAAAACCCAGCATCACCAGTTCCGGCACCGTCATATACAGGTATCGCCACAGGTAGCCAACCGGATCAATCTTTTGCGAAGAGATGATCTTATCATTGTACAGCATGGAGATGCTATGCTGAAACTTTTTAGTGGCCGCCAAGCCGCCGGTTACATGAGAAATCCCTTCGCGCCAGAAGTTCGGATAGGTGAGCAATGCCAATCCCGTTCCGAGCAGGATAACAACCAGGAGCGGTGTTATGCGTTTTTTAAGCATCTCTGGCCTTTCATTTTTGCCGACCGCAAAAACATACCAGCCGGCAGCAAAAAATCCGAGATAGGCCGGCAGCAGGATTCCGCTGATACGAATCGCCACGGCGGTAAAGATGCCTGCCGCTAAGCCGATGATCGTTGAACGGCGAACCACGGCTTGGGTTTGCAACAGTTGTACGAAAAAATAAAAACCTATAGCGAACGCTGCCGCAAAGGGAATATCCTTTGAATTAAAAAAGGCATTGCCGGTTACCGCCGGCGTCAGAAAGATAAGCCATAAGGCAAGCAATCCCGCACTCCATCCTTTAAGCTGCCTGGCAATGAGGCCGGTGAATAACAGCAATACAAGCCCTGCAAGAGCGCAAAGGATATGATGCGTGATAAAAGGATTAGCAGGATTCAATACCACATTGATGGCAGGTGCCAGCATTTCAAATGCCGCCCCGTAATATTTCTGATCCGGGAAACTGTGCCCATTGACCTGCAGTGCTGCGAATGCTGTATCGGCGCCGAATGATGTGAAATAACGGATGCCCGCCTTTCCATAACTATAATCAATGGGTGCATCTGCAGGCACACCCATCTGCATAGCTCCAAGCAACAGGAACAAACCCATTGCTGCACCACTGAGCCAAAAAACAGGTTTTGCGCGGATCCTGAACTGCCCGGCTATCATCTCATCCGGCATCTTTACAGGTGGCAATGACTTGACTTCAGGTCGCGAAGGCTCCTGCAATTGATGCTTTTTAAACTTCCCTTTTTTCGAAGATGCCACCAGACAAACAGATCAGTTGATAGGACCGTTTAGAGACCTGAAAATTTATTCCGGAATAGACCATTAAAAATTCCTGCCGTGCTACAACTGTTACCGGCTAAGGGTTTGTTTCATTTTATTCAGACTGAAATTGTTTCATTCACCCTAAGCTGTTCCCTGTTGGGTGAACCCCTTTTTGTTTCGAACCGCAAAATTCGGATGTATGCAAGCGTGAATCTATAAATAAACAATTTCGGATGCCAAAATTATTTTCCTGCCGCAGTCAACTGGCAAACAGGCCAGTGCATTACAGTGCACATGCTTTGTTCTTTTCGATTGATTATTGTAAACTGCACAGGCCACTCTATCCTTTCCTTGAATGCATTACCTTTCGAAGCAAAGGAAATGAAGAAGAAACCCGGCATAGTCGCTCAGCACCTGTTCAGGCCATTGCTGAAAAAATACCTGGCTAAGGAACGACGATATCACTATGACGGCATATCCATCAGCGTGCTGCCCGGCGTCTTTCACCCGGGATTATTCTTCAGCACCAAATACCTGCTGCAACATATTCTTCAGTTTGATCTGAAAAATCATTCACTGTTAGAACCTGGTGCGGGAAGCGGCCTGATTTCATTCGTCGCAGAAAAGCAGGGAGCCATCGTAACGGCATCAGATATCAGTAGCACCGCTGTTCAAAATCTGCAGCTGAATAAAGCAGCGCTCAAGGCAAATGTGGAAGTGATTCAAAGCGATCTGTTCGATAGCATTGCATTCCCTGCATTCGACTTCATCGTCATCAATCCGCCCTATTATCCAAAGGAAGCAGCAACGGAAGAAGCGCGGGCCTGGTACTGTGGCGCGAACTATGAATATTTCGAAAAGTTGTTTTCGGGAATTCATCCATTCATGCATGCGGACACCAAAACGCTGATGGTGCTTTCTGAAGAATGCGATATTGACCGGATAAAAAACATCGCAGAAAAAAACAAATGCAACATGAAGGAAGTGAGCAGAAAGAAATTCTGGTGGGAATGGAGCTATATCTTTGAAGTGACCGTCACCGGTAACGTGGCTGCATGAAGGAAAAATCTACATCAAGGCTTTCTTCCCGGACAATCATCACCCTTGATTTTTCCTCAGCATCTATTTCGCCAATTGACTAATTTTCCATCCCACAACTGGTAGTGAATGAACGCAACCAATTTTGTTTTCACGATTAACTTTTTAAAGTTTACCAACCCATCATCCCTGTAAACTATCCGCTGTTTGCCTGCCACTGCCAACATTAGCCAAAAGCCCGCCGCAGAGGTTCCGTTCGCTTCCTCAGCACTTAAGGTTTTGTTGTATTATGATCTCTTCCGCTACCCGTTAACAGCGGCTGAAATACTTTATCACTGCAGGGAGCAGCACTGCCAGGAACAGCAATTAACCGATTGCCTGCGTGCTTTACAGGATCAGCAATATATCTATCAACAGGAAGGTTTCTACCAGCTGAAAGATGAACCGCACCTGGTACAGCGGCGAAAGAAAGGCAATGAGCTGGCCCGGCGGATGTTGCAGAAAGCCGCTGACAGATCAGCTTTGATCGCCCGCTTTCCCTATGTTCGCAGTGTATGCGTCTCCGGATCCTTGTCTAAAGATTATTTTGATGAAACTACCGACATCGACTTTTTCATCATCACCGCGCCCGGACGGCTGTGGGTCTGCCGCTCACTGCTGATTCTGTATAAGAAACTGTTGCTGCTGAATTCAAAAAAATATTTCTGTGTCAACTATTTCATCGACAGTGAAAGCCTTGAAATTCCGGACAAGAATATCTTCACCGCAACAGAACTGATCACGCTGCTTCCATTTTATAACCATGATCTATACGCGGAATTTTTCTCCGCCAATCAATGGGTCATGCAGTACTACCCGAATGCCGGCCTCCGCGATGGTCATGTGGTGAAAGCAAAAGAAAGCCTGTTCAAAAAAGGAATGGAAAAACTGCTCAACAGCGCAGCAGGCGAATGGCTCGACCGGTATTTTTACAAAACGACAGTCCGTCACTGGAAGAAAAAATTTCCAGGGCTTGATGCTGCGGAATTTGAGGTGAACATGCGATCGCGTAAAGATGTCTCCAAACACCATCCGCAGGGTTTTCAGTTCAGGGTACTCAAACACTACCGTGAAAACTGTGAAGCTTTTGAAGCAAAGCATGGGATATCTTTACAGTGATGGCAACCGTACTACTTTCCAACACCTACTTCCTTTCCTTCGATCAGAAACAGCAACGGCTCATGCAGCCATACCCGCCGCTGGGAACACTCTATGCGGCAGCCGTTCTCCGGCAGAAAGGCTATGAAGTGGCCTTGCATGATACCATGTTAGCCAAGTCAGTTACGGATATCATTCCTGTTTTTGAAAAAGAAAAGCCCGTGTTTTTTGTGATCTATGATGATGGCTTCAACTATCTCACCAAGATGTGCCTCACCAACATGCGGGATGCCGCCTATGAAATGATAACCATTGCCAGGCAATACGGCTGCATCATCATCCTTTCAAGCTCTGATGCAACCGATCATGCGGAAGACTACCTGCAAAAGGGCGCGGACTATGTGATCAAAGGAGAAGCGGAGATTACGCTGCAGGAGCTCGTGGATGCGTTGTCGGCAGGAAGCACTGATACCAGGCACATCGCTGGCTTAGCTTTCTTATCAGGAAATGAAATCATCAATACGCCAAAACGCAATGTACTGCAACAGCTCAACATGATTCCATTTCCGGCATGGGATCTTGTTGACATGCAGCTGTATCAAAAAAAATGGCGCGATAAGCACGGCTACTTCTCACTAAACCTCACCACTACAAGAGGCTGCCCGTTTAAATGCAACTGGTGTGCAAAACCAATCTATGGCAACCGGTACAACTCTCGATCGCCGCAAAATGTAGTGGAGGAGATCAAGCTATTGCTGCGAAACTATCGGCCTGATCACTTCTGGTTTTGCGATGACATCTTTGGCCTGAAGCCCGGCTGGATCAAAGCATTCTGCGAACTGGTGCAACAGGAACAATTGCATTTCAAATTCAAGATTCAGTGCCGGGTTGACCTGCTGCTGGAAGAAAATAACATTGAATCGCTCGCCAAAGCTGGTTGCGAAACAATTTGGGTGGGCGCCGAAAGCGGATCGCAAAAAATATTAGACGCGATGGATAAAGGGACCAGCGTTGAACAGATCTATGCCGCCACGAAGCTTTTAAAGAAACACCATATCAGGCCGGCCTTCTTTTTACAGTTTGGTTATTTGGGCGAGACGAAGGAAGACATAGCCGCCACCAAAAAAATGCTGCTCGATCTTATGCCACATGATATCGGCATTTCTGTCTCTTACCCGCTGCCCAGCACCAAATTTTTCGAAATCGTGAAAGATCAGTTGCAGGTAAAATCCAACTGGACCGATTCAGATGACCTGGCCATGATGTACCGCGGAACCTATTCCGCAAAATATTACCGTCAGCTGCACAGGTACATTCATAAATTATTCAGAAGACAACAAGGTATAAAGACTATTGCGCAGTTGCTCAGTACCCGTTCCTTAACACCGGATCAGTCATTGCGCAGTATCGTGCTGCTGCCTTATTTCCTGATGATGAGCTGGTGGAATTATTTCAAACTGTACTACATTATCCGTCATTGATTCGTGGAGTGGAGGTTACAAATATTCCACCTTACTCAGCATATTGTCCGTAGGTAAATTGTATTTTCAACCTGCATTTAGCAGTTCAGTTATTAACAGGAAAATCCGGATTCAAAAAATCTCCGGATCAATAGATACACCTTAATTCATGGGAACCATACTGCCCGTCCTAACAACCCTCTGATGAAAGCTATTCACTTCTTCCTTGTTGCTTGCCTGCTGTCCATCAGCGCCGGCTCGCTGTTTATCATGCAGCCATCCACAACACCCATGAAATCACCGGAAACTGAAGCAGCCGAAAACGGTGACTACTTTTTTTTACAACACAGCTTTCCTTATGGAAGAATTGATTATGCCGCTCAACAGAAAGCA
>JBGAWA010000044.1:17324-32603 GCA_044227805.1 Chitinophagales bacterium
CCTTAAAACAACCGACCTTCCGCAATGGCTGTTCGCTGGTCCGGTTAATTCAGGTGGAAGAATTGTGGACGTGGAATTTGATCCCTCTAATACCGACATTGCCTACCTCGCCGCCGCTTCAGGAGGCGTCTTTAAAACAAAGGATGGCGGAAACACCTGGCAGCCGGTATTTGATAATGAAACCACACTGTCGATAGGTGATATTGCCGTCGCACCTTCCAACCCATCAATCGTGTATGTCGGAACCGGCGAAGCAAACGGCGGCAGCGGCTCACTGACCTACGATGCTAATGGCATCTACAAATCAATTAATGGCGGATTGACCTGGACCAATATCGGCCTGCAAAGCACACACATGACCGGCCGTGTTGCCGTTCATCCAACCAATCCTGATATTGCTTTTGCTGCTACCATGGGAGATTTGTACGGACCTACCCCTGACCGTGGTCTTTATAAAACAACGGATGGCGGACTCACATGGACCCATGTTTTATTTGTGAATGACTCTACCGGTGCAATTGATGTAGTAATCAATCCTCAGAATCCGGATATCGTTTTTGCTGCCACCTGGATGCGTACAAGGCATGCAAATACTAAAGATTATGCGGGCACAGAAAGCGGTATCTGGAAATCAACGGATGGCGGAAATACCTTTTCCCAACTCGGCGCCGCTAACGGGCTGCCGCCGCAAAATGTGGAATACAGCCGCATCGGCATCGACCTTTGTAATGCTTCACCCAATGTGGTGTATTGCGTTTACCTCAATGATCAATATTCATTCAATGGCTTGTATAAGTCAGTGAACAATGGCGTGAGCTGGGCGCAAACAAACGACCAGGCACTGCAAAACAGCATGTCATCCGGCCAAGGCTACTGGTATGGACGACTGAAATGCGATCCGGTTGATCCGAATACTGTCTTTCTGATCGGCTTCGATATGTATAAGACAGTGAATGGCGGAAGTTCGTGGAGCAATACGTTTAATGGAGTGCATGTGGATCAGCATGCAGTTGCCATTCATCCGCTGAACCACAATTTTGTGATGCTCGGCAATGATGGTGGTTTGTATAGCTCCGGTGATGGTGGATCCAGCTATAGCTATAATACGGCGCTGCCCATTTCACAAGTCTATCGTGCCGAGATGGATTACTTGCAGCCGGCAAATATTTATGTTGGTCTGCAGGATAATGGTACCAACCGAACATTGACGGGAGCTTTAGATGACTACCAGGCAATTTTTGGCGGTGATGGCTTTCAGGCGTTGGTGCATCACAACGACAGCTATACGATGCTGGCAGGATATCAATACGGTAACATCTGGAAGTCATCGGATGGCGGTTTCAGCTGGTCACCGTCGTACGCTTACGGAATTTTCGGTACCGGCAACTGGAATTATCCGCTTGCCATCAACCCGTTGAATCCTGACGTGATTTATACCGGCACACAATACGTTTTCCGGTCAACGGATTTCGGCGACACCTGGTCGGCGATCAGTCCTGCGCTGACACAACTCGACTATACCGGCACGCTCATCTTCGGCACGATCAGTTTTATTGATGCTTCACCGCTGGATGAAGACATCATCTATGCGGGAACAGATGATGGAAAGGTGTGGAATACACTGGATGGCGGCAACAGCTGGAACGAAGTTGATGCTGCTTTGCCTCAACGCTGGGTTACTTGTGTGAAGACAGATCCTTTTGATAAACACACTGCCTATGTTACTTTATCCGGTTATCGCTTTCATGATAACGCCAGTCATGTTTATAAAACCATTGATGATGGCCAGCATTGGACAGACATCGGCTCCAATCTTCCGGATGTGCCGGTGAACTGTATTGTTCCTGATCCGGCTTACCAGGAAATTCTCTATCTCGCCACCGATGTCGGTGTTTATTATACCATCAATGGCGGCACCAGCTGGCAGCCTGCCGGAACCGGAATGCCTGTCGTAACCTGTGTTGATCTGAAACTGCATCAGCCGACCCGCACCTTAGTGGCAGGCACCTATGGACGCAGCGTTTACAAGCTTAACCTCGATGATCTTGTAGGTGATGTCAGTGTACCAGGTGTGGTCACATCATTTTCTGTTTTTCCGAATCCAATCATGGATGGAATGGCCTTCCTTCATTTTACAATTCCCACCGCATCACTTGTTCGCTTCACGCTGCAATCCTATGACGGAAGAATCATCTGCTCAAAAAATGCAAACGGAAGAACAGGGAAAAACACCATCGCCTTTGACTTGAAAAACGCTGTTGCCGGAGTTTATCTTCTCACTATGCAAAATGGAGAATGGTCTGCGGTGCAGAAAGTTATTGTGCAGTGACAATGAAAGATGCTTGTCGTTTAATGGTTGCAGGATTATTCAGTTATGTAATCCGGTTTGAGGATGCAGCCGGTATGGCAGGCAGTCATCGAATGGTACGTTAGCCAGTACTTGGGCAACAAACCATTTCTCGCCATATTTTATCGTTCCGGCATGGATTACGATCTTTGCAGCATATTATAATTTACGATGATCACTTTCAACCGCCGCGAATACGACAACGATACCTTGATTGCCCTTTACAAAGCATTGGTGAAGCCAAGGGTGATAGAAGAGAAAATGCTCAACCTGCTGCGCCAGGGGAAAATCTCCAAATGGTTTTCCGGCATCGGCCAGGAAGCCATTGCCGTTGGTGCCACTATGGCACTCGATACCGATGAATACATCATGCCCCTCCACCGTAACCTCGGTGTATTCACAACACGCAACATGCCTTTTGTTAAACTTTTCAGCCAATGGCAGGGCAATGGGCAAGGCTACTCCAAAGGGCGTGAACGCTCTTTTCACTTCGGATCAAATGAGCATCATATAGTAGGAATGATCTCCCACCTCGGGCCGCAACTCACCATTGCCAACGGCATCGCATTGGCTCATCAGCTGCGCAAGGAAGATAAGGTGTCACTTGCTTTCACCGGTGAAGGCGGTACCAGCGAAGGAGATTTTCATGAAGCACTGAATGTGGCCAGCGTATGGAATCTGCCGGTTATTTTTCTGATCGAAAACAATGGATATGGCTTATCCACTCCATCAAGTGATCAGTTCCGCTGCGAAAAATTAGCAGATCGCGCCATAGGTTATGGTATGGAAGGCATCACGATTGACGGAAACAATATCCTGGAGGTGTATGATACGATCAAAGGTGTTCGTGATTACTGTATCAAAAATCAGCGGCCTTATCTTGTAGAGTGCATGACTTTTCGTATGCGCGGTCATGAAGAAGCCAGCGGTGTCAAGTATGTGCCGAAGAATTTGATTGAGTCATGGGGCAAAAAGGATCCGCTGAACAACTACGAAAACTACCTGCTTGCCAATAGTATCATTGATCAAGGATTGATAGAGGACGTTCGAAACGCTGTTAAACAGGAAATTGATGAGGGGTTGCAGTTCGCTTTTGCTGAACCGGAAATAACCGTTGATACGGAGAAAGAATTGCTGGATGTGTACGCACCTTACGAACCGATCATTACCGCTCCTGCTGCAGCTTCTTCCGAAAAACGGCTCATTGATGCCATCGCACAAGCGATGAAACAGGCCATGGAGAAACATCCCAACCTGGTGCTGATGGGACAGGACATCGCTGACTACGGCGGCGTTTTCAAGATCACCGAAGGCCTGCTGCCTGTCTTTGGCAGAGACCGTGTGCGCAATACGCCGTTGTGTGAGTCAGCTATTTTAGGTGCCGCGCTGGGATTATCCGTGAAGGGATTCAAATCTATGGTGGAAATGCAGTTCGGCGACTTCGTTACCTGCGGCTTCAACCAGATCATCAACAACCTCGCAAAGATCCACTACCGGTGGGGACAAAATGCCGATGTGGTGGTGCGTATGCCAACGGGAGCCGGTGTGGGAGCCGGACCTTTTCATTCACAAAGCAATGAAGCGTGGTTCACGCATACGCCCGGACTGAAGGTGGTTTATCCTTCCACACCGTACGATGCAAAAGGCTTGTTGCTTGCCGCATTTGAAGACCCGAATCCTGTATTGTACTTTGAACACAAAGCATTGTATCGCAGCATATCCGGAATGGTGCCGGATGATTATTATACGATTGAAATAGGCAAAGCCAACCTGGTGCAGGAAGGTGATGATGTATCTATCATCACTTATGGCGCCGGTGTTCACTGGGCAATGGAAGCAGTGGCACAACGAAAAGCAATGGATGCCGCATTCAGCGCTGACATTCTTGACCTGCGCACCTTGCTGCCGTTCGACAAAGAAGCCATCGCCGGTACCGTGAAGAAAACAGGCAAAGCCATCATCCTGCATGAAGATTGCCTGACCGGCGGCATCGGCGGCGAGATCGCAGCATACATCTCTGAAAACCTTTTTGAAAAGCTGGATGCGCCGGTGATGCGTTGCGGGTCATTGGATACACCGGTTCCTTTCGCGATACCGTTAGAGAATAATTTTCTTCCGAAAGAAAGATTTAAAACGGCACTTGACAGGCTGCTCCGGTATTAGCCTGATTTTTTAATTCAAAAGAGCAGTGGGTTTACTAATATTTCACCGATAAGTATCGGGCAGCTAAAAGCGATAGAGTAGTCCTGCCCCAAAAGAATACAACAGGTAGTTTTCATCCGGCAGGTCTTTGTTCAACCCTATCACATACCGTGCGCCGGTATATGCCTGCAGAAATAATTTTTGCCGTATGGGATATTGCCAGGTCAGCCTTCCGATCAGGCTCACCACCGCGCCGGGCTTATAACTGATCAATTGTCCTTCGCTGCTGATGCCATAACGCAAACCGCCACTGTACCATCCATATGCTGCGCCGCCTGTTACCTGCAACCTGCTTTTTCCTACCGGGAAACGGTAACCAATGATTACAGGAATTTCAAAGTACCGGCCGGATGAGCTTACACTATAGGTGTGCGTGATCGTATCATAGACAGTGATCTGCTCATAAGAAGTATCTGTGTTTACCTGAAGTGAAGTATCATACATCAGCACCCACATGGAGTCAATGATCACAAAAAATGAGTCAACCACCCATGTTGAATCCGTCGTGATGATGGGTTGCAGAATTGATCCGGATGCAACAGAATCTTCAGTAGCATCCACTTGATCTTTCACGGCAAACTGTCCCGCGCCGGCTCCTACCAGCCAATTGTTGACGCGATAATGCAACAATGCATTCCATTCAAATCCTGTGGCGCTGCTGTTTGTCGCGGGAACAGTAACGATGGCTACACCTCCTGTTGCCGAAAACTCAAATGATTTCACCTTGCTCCAGTGATTGCTTTTCATGAATCCGGACAAGCTGTATGGCGAACCTCTTTTAACTTCAGCGGGTTGCTGTTCCCGTGATATACTAAACGGAGGAACAGTGAGCTGCGGCATAAAAGGATGTGTTGATTCTCCCGCCAGCTTGCTGTATTGATTTTTGCTGATGGAAAGGTGACTGGCTGGCGTAAATCCCTGTGAAACCTTTCCGCTGTTGTGATCTTCTCTGGCTTGCTGTTCTTCTCCGGCATCAGCAACAGCAGCAACACTTGCTGCTCCGGCAGTTGTCTTTGCAGGTGCCAGTGTTTCCTGTCCGGCAGATGGCAGATCATCAATTACCGAAGCAGGCTCCGGTTCAATGGTGTTTGATGACGGTAGCTTTTTGCGAGCCGGTTTAGTGTCTGTATGTTGGTGGCTGTCAGAGAAGTCTTCAGCGGAAGATTGCTGCAAGGCTGCAACATCCTTACTGTTCAAATTCGCTTCGGTCTCCGGTTCCTGCTGTTCATCATCCACCACTCCGTTTTTTGCAGTGGGTTGCGTTTGAGGATTTGAATTACTGCGGGATGAATAGGTTGAAGTGGAATTTGTACCTGGTACATTTTCGCTATTGGATGGTTCCGGCACAGATACCGTCTGCTGCACATCCTTCACCGGCTGCCTGTTTATTCCAATATAAAAACCAATGGCACCGCTTACCAGCAATACACCGGCAACAACTGAAAACAATTTCCACTTAGCTAAACTCAAAGAGGTGGCCGTATGTGCGTTCAGCAGTTGTTTTGCTTCCTGCCAGTAAGCATCATCAAATTCGGGCTTGCGCTCGTCCAGTTGTTTCCTGAACAGCTCATCAATGGGATGCCGTTCACTCATTGGCTTTTTAATTTTACTGTGAAACGGTTTTCTTCTTTCAACATCGCGCCGAGCTTTTTCCTGGCTTCCGCCACATGCCATTTTGAAGTGCCTTCTGAAATTCCCAGCAATCTCGCCACTTCAAAATGAGAATAGCCATCGATGGCAAACATGTTGAATACCCTGCCTGTCATCGGCGGCAATCTGCGCACCATCGCCAGCAGTGCTTCTGCATCATAGCTATCGCGAAGCGACACATCCTGTCCGCTCACCACCATCAAATGCGAATGCTCTGCATGCAGCACTTTCTCATTGTATTGCTTTTCTTTTCTGAAATGATCAATGATGGTATTGATCATGATCCGGCGAATCCAGAAATTAAACGGAACCTCCTCCGAATATTTCCCGAGGTTGAGCACGATCTTCAGAAATCCTTCATTTAGTACAGCCCGGCTGTCGAGCTCGTTTTGATGATACCTGCTGCATATACTCATCAGCACCGGATAGCAGGCGCGGTACAATTCGTACTGCGCTTTCCGGTCATTCTCCCGGCATCCATTTAATATTTCTTCCGTAACCTCCATGAAGGACAAAGTCAAAGGAGTTGGCAACCACGCACAACTCCTCTGACTTTATTCGCTTACTGCCTGATAAAACTGCCGGTGAATAACTTATTTCCATTCATCACCTGCAACAGATACATGCCGGATTTCAGCGAACTGATGTCAAGGGCATTCACACCGCTGTTCACCATGATCGATTGCCGGCTAACGACTTGCCCGACCGTATTGAAGAGCAGTATGCTTGCCTGTCCGTCTGCCGATGCCGGCAGGTTGAAATGGATGATGGCAGCGGAGGGATTGGGAAACAGGTGAATGGACTGCTGGGCCGGAGACGGATCCACTGAAGATACAGTCTGCGACTTTACATTCAGCACAAAACCGGATCGTGTGTCATCATATCCGCCATTGGTCAATGAATCCATCATGCCCACCCATTCGCAGTGAAAGGATGTTGTGTTACTGTCGCACAGAATAGTAAGGCACACTTCGTACAGACCATTCTGGCTGTATGTATGGGAAGGATATTGCACCGTAGAAGTGGTGCCATCGCCGAAATCCCACAGGTAGGTGTTAGCACCCGTAGAAAAATCGGTGAGCCATATGGTTTCAGTAGCAGTGTCAATCAACGATACCTCAAAAGCCGCTTCACAGGTGCTGCCATTGTTAAAAACCGAATCAGGGGCGTAATAGATCGACTGGCAGGTGGTGGCTGTACAAAAACTATCCGATACAGTCAGGCAAATGACATAAACCCCTTCCGCCTGGTATTCATGCGATACGTAAGGACCATAGGCAGCCGTGCCATCGCCAAAGCTCCATACATATTGCTTTGAAAAGTCGTAGTTGAAAGAAGAAAACTGCACAGTTGAATAGGATTGCCAGGCGACAAAATCAGCATAACAACTGTCGCCGACGCCCACATCAAACGAATCACAAATCATAGCGGAACAACTGCTGTCGGTGTATTGCAGGCAAACATTATAAAATCCGGCTGCGGCATAGTTGTGAACCGGATTGCTTTGACTGGAAGTCTGCCCGTCGCCAAAATTCCAGGTGTATTGCCCGTTCCCGCCAGTGGATGTGCTGCTGAAAAACTGTACCGTGCTTCCGTCCACTAAATGTGTAAAGGAAACCCAGCAGGCGGAATCCGCGATAGTGACATAAACACAATACATATCACTGCAACCTAAAAATGTACTGATTTGCAGACAGATGAGGTAGGTTCCGTTCTCCGCATATTCATGCACAGGCGACGCCTCCGATGAAGTGCTTCCATCGCCAAAATTCCAGCTGTAGTTTAACGAACCCGAACCGGAAGATGAAGAAGTATTGTTGAATGTAAGTTGCTTGCCATTCTGCTGGAAAGTGAAAGAGGCAGAACAGGTGGAGGTGTTGGTCGAGTCAATAAAAAGGCTGTCGCAATAAGAGTCGGTGCAACCGGATGAATTAAGCATGTAAAGGCAAACAAGCTGCATTCCCATATTATTATAATAATGTGTCGGGCTGTATGCATTGGATGAAGTGCCGTCACCAAAACTCCAGACAAACTGGGTGGCGCTGTCATACGGTGTTGACAGATTGGTGAAGTAAACGCTATTACCGTCCTGCACAATTGAAAAGTAGGCTGTACAGTTTTGAGCGTTGGCACCGCTTAAGAGTAGTAACAACAGCGGAATAAGAGTGAGTCTTTTCATGGTTTGATTGTATTTGACTTCTAAAACGGCAAAAAATACTATAAGGTTGGGTACTGAAGAAAATAAAAGTACCCAGTATTTTACAATTAATAAATCCGGGTTAAATACTATTGTAACAAGGAAGGCAAAAAACCTCAGCGATTATTTGCTTGATAACCATCCGTTTCTCAACTTGCGACTACAATCCGCTGAAGGACACCCCCGGTGATACGGTTTGCCGGCTAATTGTACATTTGAATTCCCAAAGAAATACGCCATGACCAGGTTACTACTGCTCTCACTCTGTCTGCTTTCAGTTTCAGCCAATGCACAAACCGTTGGATGGTTTTACAGTAATCCCGGCGCCGCTGACGGATATATTCTATTCGCGCCCCAGAGCAGCACCAAGAGTTTTTTGCTGGATAAATGCGGCAAAAAGGTACATGAATGGCAAAGCTATTATGAGCCCGGGCTTGCAGTGTATCTGCAGGAAGATGGCACCTTGCTCCGCTGTGGCAACACCAACAACAATCAGTTTATGGGCGGCGGACAGGGCGGCATCGTCGAACGGTTTGACTGGAACAGCAACCTGCTCTGGTCGTATAAAATTTCCAACGACACACAGTGCCAGCATCATGATGCCATGCTTTTGCCCAACGGTAATGTATTGGCAATAGCCTGGGAGTATCATACCAAGACAGATGCACAGGCAAACGGGCGCATCTCCCTTGGAAATAAAATGTGGTCTGATAAGATTGTGGAAATACAGCCGATAGGATCCGACTCTGGCGTAGTGGTATGGCAATGGCGGGCCTGGGATCACCTGGTGCAGGACGCTGACATCAGCAAACCCAACTATGGCACGGTAGCGGATCATCCCGAATTAATTGATATCAACCTGGGCACGCTCAATTCGCAGCAGGCTGACTGGCTTCACTTCAATGGCTTATCTTATAATGAAGAGCTTGATCAGCTGATCGTGAGCTGTCACAATCTCAATGAAATTTATATCATCGATCACAGCACTACTCAAGAAGAAGCCGCCAGCCATGAAGGCGGAACATCAGGTCGTGGTGGAGATATCTTATACCGCTGGGGCAATCCAGAAAACTATGACCGTGGCACATCCAACGATAAAAAACTCTTTCAGCAACACAACGCTGTATGGTTGTCAAACAGTAAAATTCTGCTCTTCAATAATGGCGTCGGCCGTCCCGGCACCGACTATTCCACTGCAGAATCATTCACACTGCCTGCCATGGTCAACAACAATTATCCGCTGGCGGCTGACTCAGCTTACAAGCCGGTCGCCCAGGATTGGATTTACGCTGCCAATCCGGTTACTTCCCTGTTTTCCATGGTGATGGGCAGTGCGCAACGGTTGCCAAACGGCAATACCATCATTTGCAATGCCACAGCAGGCACCTTCCTTGAAATTGACACCGATGGTAATAACCTCTGGAAATACGTGAACCCCATTGATCAGAACGGTAACACACCGCAAGGCGATCAGCCATTCATGAATTCCTGTTTCCGCGTCACCTACCTGGCAGAAGATTATCCCGGTTTCGACGGACAGGTGCTTACACCCGGCGCACCGCTGGAGCTGAATCCCGATAATTATATCTGTCCTTCCATTGCCACTGCGGTAAGTGCCGTTGCTTCACCCGATCAAAATCCGGCTGTCTTTCCCAATCCTTTCAGCAATGGTTTTATGCTGCAACTGCCCGCAACATTAGAAAAAGCCAACCTGCAGGTGCATGATGTTACCGGAAGGTTGTTGTACGAAGAAGACAATATTGCATCGTCAGCGTTTGCCTCACATTTTGTTTCGCTTTCTTTACCGCCGGGAATGGTGATAATTTCAATCAGCAATCCCGCGCAAAATTACAGCTGGACTACAAGCGCCATAGCAGAATAGGTTACAGCCGATGAAAGGAGTGCTCCATAACATGCTCCGGCAGTTGTATTGAATAGTTAATCCGCACTTTGCATTTCATAACAGTAAAAAGATGAATTAGTAGTCGTACAATGCCTCGTTACGCTTTGGGATATCATTATAGCTTGACGCAGCACTAAATGAATAACCTGACTCTGACACTCAATAAATCTATCCATGAATAAATTGCTGTACTTATTGTTATGCATTACTTGCCTGTCGGTGCAGGCACAGACTGTTGGCTTATTTTATAATCATCCCGGCGCTGAAAATGGTTATGTGTTGTTTGCGCCCGGACAAAGCGACACTACCTACCTGATTGATAAGTGCGGAAAAAGAATTCATCATTGGGCAAGCTCCCTGCGTCCCGGGCTTACCGTGAACCTGGAAGAAGATGGCACCTTACTCCGCTGCAACAATGTCAACAATGGGCAATTCCAGGCAGGCGGATCCGGTGGCAACATCGAAAAGCTGGACTGGAACAGTAATGTACTTTGGTCGTACGATATCGCTGATATCAATCAATGCCAGCACCATGATGCCATTCAACTGCCCAATGGAAATATTCTCGCTATCGTATGGGAAAGTCACACCAAGGCCGACGCGCAGGCAAACGGCCGTGTTACACTCGGCAGCAAGATGTGGTCAGAAAAAATAGTAGAGATACAACCCATCGGCACTGATTCGGGTATCATCACCTGGCAGTGGCGCGCCTGGGATCATCTTGTTCAGGATGCAGACTCCACAAAGCCGAACTATGGCGTAGTGGCTGATCATCCGGAATTATTGAACATCAACATGGGTACACTCAACACCAGCACTGCCGATTGGCTCCATTGCAACAGCCTCGACTACAATGCGGAGCTCGATCAGGTGATGGTAAGCAGTCATGAAGTATGTGAAGTATATATCATCGATCACAGCACCACCATGGAGGAAGCCGCTTCCCATGCGGGTGGTAATTCCGGAAGAGGAGGAGACCTGATGTACCGCTGGGGCAATCCGCAGAACTACGGGCGCGGAACAGACGCTGATCAGAAATTTTTTGAACAGCATAACCTTCGCTGGATCTCCAGTGACGGACAGGTGCTGCTCTTTAACAATGGCGTTGGCCGGCCGGGCAATGACTATTCCACCGTCGAAACCTTCACCTTGCCGGCCATGACCGGCAATAACTATCCTATTGAAACGGACTCTGCTTTCAAGCCAAAAGAACAGGATTGGATCTATACCGCCAATCCGCCATCATCATTGTTTTCCATTGTACAGGGTGGAGCGCAGCGCTTGCCCAATGGCAATACACTGATCTGCAGTGGCACCGAAGGAGAGTTTACGGAGATCAATGATCAAGGTACGTTGTTATGGAAATATGTTAACCCTGTTGATAAAACACATATCCTCGAACAGGGCGAAACGCCTTTTCTAAACGATTGCTTTCGTGCCATGTATTATCCTTCCTATTACCCGGGGCTGGCCGGTCAAACACTTACGCCCGGCGCACCGATAGAGATTAATCCGGATGAATATGAATGCGATAATTTTCCGACAGCAGTGGCAGAAGCCGATGTACTTAAACAGGATTTCAGGATCTATCCCAATCCTTTTGTGCAAACGTTCAGCATTCACCTTCCTGTAGCGATACAACATGGTTCCCTGCAGGTGCATGATATAACCGGTAGCTTTTTATTAGAAAAAAAAGATATCAGTTCTTCAACACCATCCGATTATTCCGTTACGCTACCGCTGCAGCACAAAGGCATGATCATCGTCACCGTTCAGGACACGGAAGGACAATACTATTATAGGGCGACAGCGGTGGCTCAGTAAAGAGAGGAGACTAATAGCTGTAGTTATTAAAGCGCAACGCTCCGAACAAACATTATAGAGGTGCAAAAAATGCACTGTCCTTTCTGGAGTGCACGCTGTTTTATTTGTTCTTTTTTCACCGAGAGTCGATCACTTCGAAGCCCGGAAAAAATTAGTGCGTCAATCCTCCTTGTGTATTAAACCCACATTTTGCAGTTCAAAGCGGCAACGGGTTTAAATCAACGCAGGAAAGCGCTATCTTTCATTGTTCAACCGCGCAGTGTTGTTTTTTATGGAGCCTACCCGTAAAACTGTTCCCACCATATTTCTTTCCTATAGCTGGCACAACCTTACCACCGCCGATATCATTGACCGCGACTTCAGCAATATTGGCATCACCTTCCTGCGCGATCAGCGTGATGCAATCTATCGCAGCAGCCTTACAGAATTTATGCAGCGCGTCGGTAAAAGCGACTTTGTGGTCATGCTCATCAGCGATGAGTTCCTGAAAAGTGAATACTGCATGTATGAAATGACGGAGCTCCTTAATACCCATGAATTTGAAAAAAGAATTCTGCCAGTGGCCCTTGACAATGCGTCCGCAGCATTCAACCCTAAAACAAGAACCATCTACTACGACTACTGGAAACAGGAACTGGCCACTGCGGAAAAACAATTGCACGATTATCTGAACACCGATTATATGCTGCAGAAGAAAAAGATGGAAACCATCTGCCTCCAACTGGATGATTTTTTTTCAAAACTGACAGATCTGCGTATCCTCCCTTTTGAAGCGTTACGGCAACAACACTACAAGCCATTGCTGGAGACCATCGGCTTCGATAAGGAACTGCTCATGGATGAACTCATCGCCATCAACCTTATCAGTGATCCCGAAGAACAGGAAATCGCACTCGACAATTTCCTGGAAAAACATCCAGGAAATGAACATGCATTGTTTATCAAGGCGGTACTGGCCACCAAAATGAAGCAGTACAAAAAAGCGAAGTCGCTCTACCAAAAAGTGATAGCGGTCAATCCTGAAACACCAGCCGTTTACAATAACCTGGCATTGCTGTATCATCATTTCCTGCAGGAGGAAGAAGGGCGACAACGAATAGAAACAGCCCGCCATCTTTACGAAAAAGAAATTGCACAGCAGCCATGGTATGATGCGGCACATTATAACCTTGCCGTCTTACTCGAAAAAAAAGTCGGCGACAGGGAAGGGCAAAAAAGGAATACCTGAGGGCCATTGAAATAAATCCGCGGTATGTGAAAGCGCATTACAACCTCGCCAACCTGTTGGCCCTGCCTCCATTCAGTGATTATGACGGAGCAAAGTCGCATTATGAAAGAGCGGTGAAATCCGATCCGCTGCATGCCGGCGCTCACAACAATCTTGCGCTGATTCTTAAAAACCATTTTAAGCAATATGAAGAGGCACGCATGCACTTCGAAAAAGCTGTTGCCATCAACCCCGATCTCGCCGTGGCACATTATCAGCTCGCCGAACTTCTGCTTTTTAATAGGCTGCAAACAACCGCCGCCAAAGAACATTATCTGCAGGCGACACAGCTCGATTCCGCACTGATCAGCAAAGAGCTTGATGTGCTTTTTGAGATAAAGCGGTCATAGAGTGGTATTATCTTACGGCTGTAACAAATGCTGGCACACTGATGGGTAACGACATTTTTGTAGTGCAATCGCTCTGATTTGTCAAATGAAAAAATCCTGGATTGATGTGGGGAGGAAAATTATTTTGGGAGAATTCTGGCCCGCCACATTCAGGAAAAAATTGCCTTATCCTTTTATTACTTCAAGTCTGCTGACCAAAATCTCAAATGTGATCCATGCAGCATCTTATTTGATTGCACAGCATCAACTTTTGCGTTGTAAATTGCTGAACGTATCGCTTATTTCGTGCAAGGCACCCCTTCATGTTCAACACATCTGCCTTTGGTGTCAATATAAAACTGCCTGCCATCCAGTTCCACCATGGAAAATCCACCCATATAGCTTCCAAGCCTGTCATAGATGAGCGGAATAACGATGTTGCCTTGCAAATCAATATATCCGCCCTTTCCGGCTATCATCACGCCCGCCAGTCCTTCCGAAAAGGCAAAAGCATAATCATATTCAGGCTTGATGACTTCCGTACCCTGACGGTTGATAAATCCCCATTTGTTGTCCTTGTTGATTGCGGCGAGCCCTTGTGTAAAATCATCAATTTCCAGGTATTTCATGGGCACTACCAAATTGCCCCGCAAGTCAATTATACCAGTGTAACCGTCTTTCTCCACCACTGCCAGTCCTTGCGAAAATGAAATACCTGAATCATAGATTAAAGGAATGACCACTTTTCCGGTTTTGTCAATGGCTCCATATAATCCATGCTTGGAAACAAAAGCCACTCCCTCTACAAACTGATTGGCTTCATCATATTCAAAAGGTAAAACGGTCTTTCCCGTCTTATCAATAAAACCCCAGGCCGTTCCATCGGAAACACTTGCCAGTCCTTCGGAAAAAGAGGTAGCCTCTGTGTATTGCAGCGGTATTACTTCTTTGCCCGTTTTATCAACAAAGCCATACAACTCATCGAGGCTGACGATGGCCATTCCTTCAGAGAAAACATAAATCTCATCATACTTAGGTGGCATGATAACTTTCCCGGTGCTGGATTCTTTCATCCCGTATTTACCGTTTTCTTCAAACGTTTCCAATTGCTGGGCAAACCCCAGGCGACTAAGGCAAAGCAACAATGAGACAACCATTATTTTCTTCATACCATGCATTTTTTCAGGGCGCTAATATCTTTATAGTTTCGATAATTACCATCATCCGGTTAATATTAAGCACCACCTGCATTTCTGTCTGTACATTCAACGAGAAGTGCTGTAACCGGTACGGCGCTTTGCTTTGACTTGATGAACCATCTTATTTTTCAACCCGCATATTGCAGTTCAAAACGGCAACGGGTTTAACCCCGACGTAGAACTGCTTAGGGTTTGCGAAACATTTTCTTTTCTTAAAAAAATGAGCAAACCCTTAGCGGTGTTAAGTCGTAGCGAAGCGGGATTTTTCTACTGAAAAATCCGGGTTGAAGGAGTTGGTGCATTTCGATGATGGCGATTCAGCATCGATAGTATTCAGTTCAGTAGCACCTAATCCTGTTCC
>JBGAWA010000045.1:0-32296 GCA_044227805.1 Chitinophagales bacterium
CCCGGATTTTTCAGTGGAAAAATCCCGCTTCGCTGCGACTTAGAACTGCTAAGGGTTTGCTCAATCTGTCAAGAAAAGAAAATGTTTCACAAACCCTAAGCAGTTCTACGTCGGGGTTAAACCCGTTGCCGTCTTGAACTGCAAAATGTGGGTTTATTCCAAATCTGTACTCAGCTTAAACCGGCAGATGCGGTTGTTTCCTTTATCCGCCACATAAACCAATTTATTAAAATAGCATACGCCCGAGGGCTCAATAAATTGAAAAGGTCCGCTTCCCGGTCCGCCAAAAGAAGCCAGCAGTTGTTTTTTTATAGTACTGGTCGCCGGCGCATTCACCCCTTCAAATCCCTTTTGCGTGAACTGATAGAAGGAATCTGTTTCGCTGTCAACGATAAACAGGTAGCCACTGAAATCAGGGGCGACATAGATATCTTCCGGTGACAGAAACCGGTTGGGCATATATAGAAAGCGACTTGCTTTGGAAGTATCAAAATTAAGCAGGGAAGCATTTTCGGTGTAGGTAACGCCGGCATCAGGATCCTGCACTTCTTTTATCCATAATGCCTTATACTGCGCAACCGGATCTTTTTGCACCAATAAAAAATCATGCGATGCACTGATGCCGGTGGTACTCTGCGGTGGCGCGGCAAAGCAGGCAATACTGCTCACAGCCAGCACTGATTTCAGGCTGGAGCTCACCGGATTTAACCCTATGGAGTAACCGGTGTTGATACCGTCTTCGTTGAAAAATAATATAGTGTTGTCGGGGCGGGCAATAGAAGAAATGCTGTTAGAAGGACCGGTGCGTGCAACATAGAGTATATTTTCGCTCGTCGTTCCCAATCCCGTGAAGGAAACAGCTTCGTCACCAGCGCCCCTTAAGGAAGTGTTATTACGCGACACGTCACAGAATGGATGAATCAGCGTATCAATAATAACAGGCTGATCAGCCGCGGCTGCATTGATGATGTGATACACCGCCGGTAAATCATAAGTAATGCCGTCAATCATTTTATCCACCCTGCCGGTAACAAACGTATGCAGTCGCCGGTCCTGGATCACATCCGTAGCGCCTTTAATGGCAATGGTTCGCTGCTTCAGTCCTTTCTGATCAAAAACTTCCAGGCCGTTGTCGTCCACCACAAATACCATTTCATCATATCCCACATACACATCCACCGGATGGGGAATACCTTGCCAGAATGGTTGCAGCGGAACATAACCTACCTGATCAGGATAGAGGTCAGGATCAATCGAGCCTTGTTCAAATATCTCATCTACCGTTTCATCGTCTTTACTGCCGAACAGGAAATCGCAGGACGCCAGCCATGGCAACAGGAAGAAGAGAAGGCATATTTGCTTAAAATCTTTCAATGCTTATACTTTTCAGAATTGTATGCTTTCATGCAACTGCAGCTTAAAACAATGAGGCACTGAAGGTAAGCCGGTGAACAGTACCCAGGCGACTTTTATCTTCAAAACCATAGTCGAGCTGCAGCATGCCAAAACTTCTTTTATACCGTATACCAAAACCAAAGTTCGGAATGCCCTTTTCATCAATGCCAAATTCATAACCCGTGCGGCAGAACATGGTATTTCGCCATGCATACTCTGCGCCCAGGTTGTAGGTTTCATTATTGTCGGTCGGGTGATTGAGCTGACCGGTAATTGTCAGCCTGTTTTCATCCAGCTTCACCGGATCCCAGGCAATGCCAATACGAAAGATTGCGGGCACGCCGATTTTTTCAAACTGCTGTATCGTATCAAAGCCTTCGAGCGTGGAAACGGTGATGTCACCGGACGGCTCTGTATTGAACCCGAAATTGGAAACTCCCACGGCGAAGCGTGTATTCGCTATACCGACTTCATACTGAAAACCAAAATCAATCACTGCATTATCGGCATATACATCGGCGAAGCTCTCGCGGATGTATTTTCCCGTAAGCCCGAAACTGAAGTTATCGGTCAGTATTCTTGCCATAGAAACAGCCAGCGCGAAATCATTGGCGTTAAAAGTCTGCCCGGTTCCGAAAGGCTGAAACGTAGTGGTAACATCCATAGGGCCCGTGGAGAGGTAGGTAAGACCGGCACCCAGGAATGTTTGTTTACTCACCTGGTGTACCACCCCGATGTAACTCATGTTAACATTGCCAAAATATAAGGTCTGTGACAATTGAAGGTGTAAGTCCTGTGTATCCGTCTTGGTGATACCAGCGGGATTCCAATATAACGCGGCTACATCATCTGTTGTGGCAATCATGCTGCCACCCATACCCGTTGATCGTGCATCAGGTGCAATTTTCAGGAACTGAAAACCGGTTGTTCCTGTGCGGCTGCCGCCGAAAGACGGCAATAACTGCGCATGAACAAAATTCATGGCAGTCATGGTAAGCAGCAGGGCAACCGTACCTTTTTTCATGGCTGCGAAAGGTAGCATATTTAATAAAACGGATGCAGTGAAGCCCGGATTTTCTATTGAACCCACATTTTGCAGTTCAAAAACGCATGGGGTTTAACCCCGACGCAGCACTGCTTAGGGTTTGCGAAACATTGTCTTTTCTTGAAAAAATGAACAACCCCTTAGCAGTGCTTAGTCGTAGCGAAGCGGGATTTTTCCATTGAAAAATCCGGGTTGAAAATTCCGGATTGAACACAACAGGAAAGTGTGGTTACACCATACGATTCAAAATGGATACAGCAATCGGTGGAGTCGGATTTGTGAACAAACCTATAGATTGAATTTGCTGCAGCAGAAGAGAAAGGGTTACTGCATCTTATCTTGCCTGATAATGAACATGCGAAAGCAGACGCTTACCTATAGAATGCAAAGTGAGATTCGAACTCCCATGGTGAACTTGTTCTTATGAAGCAGTGCCATCTCCTGCAAGCTGTGCACAATTGTAGTCAGTTTATACCTAACTGTTTGAAATCTCCGTTATAGCGCTTTGGTCAATCATGACAAACCCGCTAATTTTACCGTCATACCATGCATTTTTTTCCTGAATCGCTCGAGCTGTATGCCGAGGCACATACCAAGCCTGAATCGGAAGTGCTCCGGCAATTGAACCGCGAGACGAATGCACGCGTGCTGATGCCGCAAATGCTTTCCGGTCATTTGCAGGGACAATTTATCAGGATGATCAGCTTAATGGTACAGCCGAAGCGCATACTGGAGATCGGCACCTTCACCGGCTATTCCGCCATTTGCCTGAGTGAAGGGCTGCAACCCAACGGCAGGCTGATTACGATTGATGTAAACGAAGAGCTGAAAGAAATGGCGGTACGTTACTTCCGGCAGGCAGGCATCATGGATAAAGTAGATTTCCGGATTGGCGATGCGGTGCGTATCATTCCAACCATAGAGGAAACATTTGACCTCGTGTTTATTGATGCCGATAAACTGAACTATAGCGTTTATTACCAACTGGTAATTGACAAACTGAGATCAGGCGGCGTGCTGTTGGCCGATAATGTTTTATGGAGTGGCAAAGTGACTGCGGATAACCCGGATCCGGAAACACAGGCATTAATGGATTTTAACCGGACCGTGCAGGACGACGACCGCGTAGACAATGTATTGGTAACGTTACGGGACGGCCTGATGGTGATCAGGAAGAAATAATGAAGTTGAAAAAATAGTGTAAGGCGGCAACAACCATCCAATAAATTTTAACAGTACGATGAAAAGATCGTGGAGTACAGTGCTACTCATTTTTGCAACAGTCGTAAAGCTGTTGGCACAAACGTATGATCAAAATGTAGAAGCATACATCCGTCAATACAGCAGTATTGCGGTGGAAGAGATGCAGCGAACCGGCATACCAGCCAGCATTACACTGGCTCAGGGAATTATTGAAAGTAATGCCGGCCAGAGTCCTTTAGCCACGAAAGCGAATAATCATTTTGGCATTAAGTGTCACGTGGAATGGAATGGCCCATCTTTCACGTATGATGATGACCGTAAGAATGAATGCTTCCGCAAATATGATTCATCCATCAACTCCTATAAAGACCATTCCGATTTCCTGCAAAGCAGGCCTCGCTATGCGGTGCTGTTTACCTACGATGCCAAAGACTATAAGTCATGGGCCAAAGGGCTGAAAGCATGTGGTTATGCCACCAATCCGCAGTATGCCAATATCCTGATCAAATGCATTGATGACTATGACCTTCATCAATGGGACCTTACGGAAAATGAACGATCCAAATGGTTTGCTTCGCTGAATAAGTCTGATTCAACTCCCGACATCAAAGCGGATGGTAATCCTGAAGTCGTCAATGCAACGCCCACCATTAAAAATGCCAGCGAACGGATCTATGTCTTTAATGATATTGATTGTGTGACCTTGCTGGAAGGAGAATCGCTGAATGATCTTGCCACTAGCTATGAAATCGGTATAAAAAGACTGATGCGTTATAATGACATCACCTCTACCGGTCAAATCATTGCAGGTGACCGGGTTTACCTTCAGCCGAAAAGACACAATGGAGATTTGGCCCTCCATACTGTTTTAGCAGGGGAAACCATGCTTAGCATCTCGCGTGAACATGGCATTCAACTGAACAAGCTGTATGAAAAAAACCTGATGCCGGCCGGCACGCAACCTGTGGCCGGCGAAGTGCTTTATCTGCAGGAGATCCGCGAGGAAATGCCTGCCCTGCTATCGGAAAAATCAGGCAGCCCATCCGTCACGGCGCAAAGTGCCGTATTTGAAAAGCCCGCTGCGGAAACGGTGCACATTGTTGCAAAAGGCGACACCCTATATTCCATATCGAAGAAGTACAAGGTGACCATCAATGATCTGAAGACCATCAACCATTTGAATTCAACAGATCTGCAGGTCGGCGAAAAAATAGTAGTGACGAAATAAGGACGAACCCGGATGCCTTATTCACTTAATAAGGCCAGCCTCAACATCGGCCTTGAATTTTGCGACTGTTTCTGCAATGCATTGCTTCAGCGGAGTAAATGAAAAATCAATCGCGTCCCTGATTTTTTTATTATCGTAGTGATAGGAAAGATGGGCGATACGCGCTGTTTCCCTGCTGATAAACGATGGGTTTGTCATCAGTAATCCACGGAAATATTCCAGGCGCCAGATCAGGCCGGTGAGCCATCGCTCTGCTTGTATTGACGGACGTTTCTTGCCCATCACATCCGCTATTTCAAAAAGAAAATCACGGTAGCTCATGTTGGCCTCATTGATGATAAACCGTTCCTGCTGAATATTGCTTTTCATTAAAGCAATCATTATTTCCACCACATCCTTTGCCGCCACAAATCCGGTGCTGCCGGAGGTATAGGTGTGCAGGCCTTTCCAAACGTTCAGAAAAAAACGTGGCGGACCATATTGCCAGTTACCCTCACCCACTACAATGGAAGGATTCACGATCACGGCATTCAGTCCTTCCGCTATGCCGCGCCATACTTCCCTTTCACCCAGATATTTGCTGATGCCATAATTCGAATTGAAACCATGATCGTCCCACTCTGTCGATTCCCTGATATCAACCGCCTCCACCGGCCGGCCTATGGCTGCCACTGAACTTACATGCAGCAGCCGGACGTTGTTTTTGCTGAGCGCAACATTCACCAGGTTGGCTGTTCCTTCCACATTCACCTTCATCAATGATTCGCGATGCCGGGGCTGAAAGGAGACCATGCCGGCACAGTGATACACTTCGCTGCAGCCTTCCATATTTTCTTCCAGCGATGGCACATCCAGCAGGTCGCCTTCAACCCACTCAATGTTTGCATCATCATCGCCACCGGTAGCTGCCTGGCTACTTCTTCGCTTAAGCGCACGCACAGGCTCACCACGGCGCGACAAAGCATGCAGCAGGTGCCTGCCTAAAAATCCTGTTCCCCCGGTGACAAATATCATGAAGCTGAATTGGAGAGTAAGATACTACAGGCCCGCAAATCGATAAGTGCGGCAATAAAGCCACGATGCAGGATCACCTTTGTATGGCTAATAGACCTGGTTTATCCATTACATCATCCGCGATAATAAGGAGACATATCTTCCGGCATGCCGAAGCATCCTGCGCGTTCTCTAAACGGATGATAAAGAGCAAGAGCAGTCATCACAGGAAAAAAAATTGCTATGACAACACACTCCGTACAATGAAACCACGAGGCTTGATAAATGCAATCGGTCGCTTACAGGTTGGCCGGTGTTTCCAGTCGCTTGCCTGTTGTCTGATAGATTTCACCGCCAATGGAATCAGAAGATGCACCGGTAACAGAAGAAAGCACATTCACTTCATTGCGCATGCGCAAAGCGCCCATCAGGCACATCAGCAACGCTTCCTTAAACTTGATGGTTGCGGGATCAGGCACTACCAGCGGTACAGAAGAATGATAGTTGATCCTTTCGAGCAGGAATTTATTGAAGGCCCCGCCACCGGAAACCAGCATAGAGTGACTTTCATCCTTGGTCAGAAATTCTGTCGCATAAATATTCTTAATGTCCTTTCCGATCTGCAAGGCAATATGCTCGGTGGCCGTGCATAATTTATCCTCAATCTGCATCCGGTATTTCTTGAACACGGGTTGGAAAATTTTAGTTACCCAACCACCACCGATGGATTTGGGATAAGGTTTCTCATAATACCATTGGGCATTCAGTTCATTCAGCAAATCGTGGTTAACAGATCCCGAACGGGCAATGACGCCATCTTTATCATACTCAAGATCTATCTCTGAAGCGAGTGCATTGAGCACCATGTTAGCACCACAAATATCAAATCCAATCATCTTGCCATCGAGGTTACAGCTGATGTTCGCAATACCTCCGATGTTCAGGCAAAATTTAAAATCACCAAACAGCAGCCGGTCACCGGTGGGCGCAATCGGTGTTCCCTGTCCGCCTAAGGCAACATCAACCGTTCTGAAATTACAAACCACGGGTAAACCTGTTTCAGCCACAATAGCGCCACCATCGCCAATCTGACTCGTCATCTGATTTTCAGGTTGATGAAAAACCGTTTGACCATGAGAGGCTATAAAATCTATTTTTCCATCCAGCATATTTTCCTGGATAAACTTGCGCGCCACCTCACCGAGGTAATGGCCATAGAAAGCATCTGTTTTAAGATAGGTCACCGCATTCTGCAGCACTAAACTCTGAAGCCGCAGTCTCCATTTCGGAGGATAAGGAATACATTCAGCTTTTTCAATTTCATAACTCCATTTACCATTGTTTTCATCAAGACGGCAATAAGCTACGTCAACACCATCCATAGAACTGCCGGACATCATACCCAGTACGTGATATGTTTTCATTTCAAAGAATTTTAAGTTGATAGAAGAGATACGTTGTAAAAAAACTACCCAGTTTTTTTCAATTGTAAATGTATTAACAAATCGTGAAAATCAACAAATGCCTTTTAAAGAAAAAATAAGCGGCATTAACGGATAAGCGTAAGTGTTCCTTTGTCAGATAATGGATCTCCGTCATAAGTAATGCCTGAGATGGAATAGATATAGGCTCCCATTTCACAGGGAACCCCGTTGAACGAACCATCCCATCCCTCATCATGTGCCGAAGATCCTTCATATACTTCCTGGCCCCAGCGGTTAAATACTTTCACCGATTGAACTTCACGTATCCCTTTTGTATAAAACTGAAAAAAATCATTCAGCCCATCGCCATTCGGTGTGAACGCATTGGGTACGAGAAAGAGATGATGATGCGTAACCGTTACTGTTACCGAATCCGATGCTTTGCATCCGTTGCTTTCTGTAACCAGCACCGTGTAGGTGATAGTATTCTCGGCGCTGCTGACCGGATCCGCAACCGTTGTATCATTCAGCCAGTTGGCCGGCGACCACTGATAGGTGCCGCTTCCCGTAGTATTTAATTGCGCTGTTTCTCCCTGGTTAATGGTGATATCTTCCCCTGCATCCACCACAGGCGGATAAAGCACCGTCACCGTTACGGTATCTTCATCAGTACAGGAACCAACAGCTGCCGATACATAATAAGTTGTAGTGATATCAGGATAAACCACCGGATTGGCGATTGCCGCATTGCTCATCATAAAATCAGGTTGCCATTGATAATACACGGCATCGGATGAGGATAGCTGAACACTATCGCCGCTGCAAATGGAAACATCACCGCTTGTTACAGCCAACACCGTATCGGTAATTTTGATAATAACAGAATCGCTTGCCTGGCAGCCGAATTCATTGGTTACCGTAACAGTATAAACCGTTGTTACCGGTGGGCTCACTTGCGGATCAGGAATGGTCGCATCACTGATGTGGAAAGCAGGCAACCATACATAACTCACACCATTAGTTGCCTGCAAGGTTACTGTATCAATGTTACACACAAAGGTATCCGGCCCTGCTTTTATTTCAGGCAATGGATAAATCTGCACTTGTCTGGTAAGCGATGACTGGCAGCCATAATCATTCGTGACAGTAAGGCTCACGTTAAAGAAACCGGCTGATGTATAAGGATGCAGCGGGTCTTGCTGAAGAGCGGTGCTGCCATCGCCAAAATTCCATTCCCAGCCCGACAGTAATCCGTCGAGCGGAACTGATTGATCCTGGAAGGAAACCGGTATCAACGCGCACTCACTGACAAAAGAAAAATCGGCGGAAACACCTTTCCTTATTTCCACATATTTGAAAACCGTGTCGGAGCACAAGAGCCCGGGAGCCACTTTAAGTACCACCTTATACACGCCTGTATCCGGATATGTATAGACAGGATCTTCGGCTAGAGAAACATCGGTACTGATGCCATTCACCCCGAAATCCCAGTCGAAGTCCGATGATCCAAAACTCTGATTTTTGAAATAGACGGTATTGGAACCGCAGATCAATAAGGTATCATTTACCGATGTGCTGCCCATCACATCAAAGTTTGCTTCCATCAATGGATTGCATGTAGTGATATTGAATTGAAAATCCCTTACATCCTGACTGAGAAAAACACCGTTGCGGTATTCTTTCACGCAAACACCCACCACAAACTGGCCTAATGCCGTTGGAAATGCAGTAAGCAATCCGGTTTTCGGGTGGATACTCATCACAGGATTGCCTCCGATCTGATTGCTTACACTGTATGGAGACAGCCAAACCACCGGATCATAAGGCGGCGGTGGAGGTGGAATGGGCTGCGGTATCGTTGCATCGGCCCCCTGCCATGGCGTGCACAGCGAATAGGCAAGCGAATCACCATTAGGATCGGTGGCGCTGTGATCAAACTCCAACACCTGATCTACACAGATTACGATAGGCGGGTAATTTTTAAACCGCGGACTGCTGTTTCCCTGCACAATGCCCGATGAAGGAATGTGCGCTGTAAAAGTTGCACCGGTATTAGCTGGGTCGAGCAGATTAACAATCGTATTGTTGCGGCAACACCTTTGATATGACAAATCGAAGCCACCCGCAATGGGTGGAAGTGTGGTGGTTACTTTATATATCGCTTCTTCCACGCAAATGCCGGGCGGAAGCACCAGGCAGGGATCACTCAAATCAGGATCAACAGCATTGGCACCTTGCAGAAAAACAGTGAGTGTTTGTTGCAACGCGCCGGAACTGCTATACACACCGATCGAGGCAGGGTTATCAAATGGTGTCGCGCTGTTGCAATCGCGGTAAACTTTTAAAGTAATCTCATAGGTATTTCCGCCAAGACTGGTATAATACATTTCACCTCCTATGATATGCCATGCTTGTGAAACAACAGGAAGGAAAAAAAACAGCAGCAATAAAAAAAAAGAGAATTTCATTTGTCCTGAATCAGCACCAATCAATACCCGAAAGTAACAAACCATGCCCACTTCAACAAAATCATCACCGGCACTCTCTGCTTTCCATTATTCCCGCTTTTGTGAAGACTATCCATGGCAACATTTCGGCAATTGCAGCATGATGCGATAGAGATTTATTAATAGGTCCATGGAAAGTTGCTGACTGCATCATGCCGCAATTGAGGCGTATGTGTTCAGGGCTGTTCAACCTTAACTTTCTGCAAATTGCGCTACTTTTGCCCCGTTTTAATTAATGCCGGTGACAGATTGACCGAATGACCCCCATGGCAAAGCATTTGTTCAGTTGTTCCGTTTAAACCTTTTTTTACGAATGGAAAATAAAGAGATGAACCCTTCATTTGATGAATCACTGGAAAATAAAAAGGAACCGGCGGATCATCCGTCCGATCAGCCCGGACATGATTTTTCAGGTGAAGAAATTCTGAATAAGATTGAAAAAGACGCAGTGGAACAGGATGCCGCTGAAAATAATGCAGGTGAACAGGATCATGCTGACGGCAACGATCTCTTGAGCAAGCTGGGGCTTTCGAAAAAAGACAAGCTTAAAAAGGAAAATGCGGAATTGAAACTGAAAGCCGACGAACTGAACGATAAGTTTCTTCGCTTGTATGCTGAATTCGACAATTATAAAAAGCGCACGCAAAAAGAACGTATTGAAAATGCTAAAACCGCCGGTATTGAAATCATCAATGCCCTCCTGCCGGTGGTGGATGACTTTTCGCGCGCCATGAAACAAATGGAATCATCCCAGGACCTCGTTGCCGTGCAGGAAGGCGTCCGGCTTATTCAGCAAAAGATGAATGCCGTGCTGGAAGCACGCGGATTGAAACAGATGAAATCGGTTGGTGAAATGTTTAGTCCCGAGCTGCACGAAGCAATTGCGGAAATACCCGCCGCCGAAGAAACCTTAAAAGGCAAGGTGGTGGATGAAATAGAATGCGGCTACTATCTGAATGATAAGATCATCCGGCATGCAAAGGTGGTGGTGGGCAAGTAAATAAAATGACTGACGGAGGAAACAACACAGGCAACTGCAAATTAAACCTGCCTTCAACAACAGGCGATACTTTTTTAAAGCGATGAACAACTAAATGGCAGCAAAGAGAGATTATTACGAAGTGTTAGGCGTAGGAAAAACCGCGACCGCTGATGAAATAAAAAAGGCTTACCGCAAGGTGGCCATGCAGTTTCATCCTGACAGAAATCCGAACGACAAAGCTGCTGAAGAAAAATTTAAAGAGGCAGCTGAAGCATATGAAATTCTGAGCGACAGCGATAAGAAAAAAAGATATGATCAATATGGTCATGCCGGCGTGGGAGGCAATGGCGGCTATGGAAATGCCGGCGCAGGTGGTATGCGGATGGAAGACATCTTCACCAACTTCGGCGATATCTTCAGCGATATGGGCGGCAGTCCATTCGAAGCTTTCTTCGGTGGTAACCGCTCTTCACGCGAACGTTCCCGTGGTGTTCGCGGAGGAAATCTGCGCATCAAGGTCCCGCTCAATTTATCGGAAATCGCCAAAGGCGCACACAAAAGCCTGAAGGTGAAAAAATATGTTACCTGCGACACCTGCAGCGGCAGCGGTGCAAAGGACAAGAGTTCTTTTCATGCCTGCACTAACTGCAAGGGAAGCGGCGTCATCCGCCGTGTACAGAATACTATTCTCGGCCAAATGGCCACCACCTCTACCTGCCCCACCTGTAATGGAGAAGGCCAGGTAATTACTGCCAAATGCAACACCTGCCATGGGGAAGGACGTGTTTATGGAGAAGAAACCATCAATGTAGATATTCCGGCAGGCGTGGCAGAAGGCATGCAACTTTCGATGAGCGGAAAGGGCAATGCCGGCGAACGAGGCGGCGCTCCCGGCGATCTGCTGATTGCCATTGAAGAGGAAGAGCATGGCGAGCTGAAGCGCGATGGTAATAATGTGGCGTATGAATTATTCATCTCCTTTCCGGATGCCGCGCTCGGTACCAGTGTGGATGTGCCAACGATAGATGGTAAAGCGCGCATCAAGATCAAAGCCGGCACACAGGCCGGAGAAATATTCCGGCTAAAAGGCAAAGGCCTTCCCAATGTAAATGCGTATGGCAGCGGCGACCAGTTGATCCATGTGAATGTATGGGTACCGAAAGACCTTTCGGCAGATGAACAAAAGGAGCTGGAAAAGCTCCGCAATTCACACAACTTCAAACCTAATCCCGGAAAGAATGACAAGAATTTCTTTGAGAAGATGCGGGATTATTTTGCATGATGCCATTGCCGCATCGGCAGGATCTCTGACTCAACCCACTTTCAGCAGCTCAACCTGGATTTTTGAATAGAAAAATTTCGCTGTGCTGTAGCAGAGCACTTCTCACCAACAGGCAATGGTCTGTGCCTGCCTTGTCTCCAGCACCATTTGCTGATAAGAACAGGTAATTATACGCTGATAGTTACCTTTGATAAAAACCTCACTTATGGGATTCGTTTTTTTAGTAATCATCCTGGTACTCCTGCTGATACCGGTAGTGTTATACAACTCACTGATCAGGAAAAAAAATGCGGTAGCCAATGCATTCGGATCCATTGATGCCATGCTGAAAAAACGGTACGACCTGCTGCCGAATTTAGTGGCTACCGTGAAAACGTATATGAATTATGAGCGTGATACGCTCACGAAAATCACAGAACTGCGTAACCAGGCCGCCACGGCGGATATCTCACCCGAACAAAAGATACAGCTGGAAAACCAGATCGGTGGCGCCATGCGCAAGATTATGGTGCAGGTGGAAAATTATCCTGATCTCAAAGCCAACCAGAATTTTCTGCAGCTGCAGGGATCCTGGAATGAAGTGGAAGAACAGATCTCCGCTGCCCGCCGTGCCTACAACGCCACCGTAAATGACTACAACAATGCCGTAGAACAATTTCCTACCAACATCCTCGCCGGCATGATGAAGTATGGAATGAAATCCTATTTTGACATTCCGGAGGAGGAACGGAAAAATATCAGCGCGCAGGATCTGTTCAAGTAAATGGTGATCGCGCTGCCTGTAAGGTCGTAGCAAAGATTGCTTATCCCTATAGATGCCTGGCGCCTGTAGTTCAATGATGCATTTAGAATGCCGATAGATTCACCTTCGCAGAGGCTTCGCACCATGCCGCTGGTTGTATCATCATAATGCTGCTTACAATATGACCTCAAAAGAATCATTTGACAGCCTTTACAGTACACGATTGCTGCCTGCATTGCAATCACTGGAGCAGGAAAGAAAAACGGCATTAAAAACATTTTGGACGGCATTGGCCATACTGCTCACTGAAATCCCCCTTACCCTTATTGCCTTGTCTATCGGTCATCCCGCTGCTTTTCTGATATTGATACCTTCTCTGCTATTCGCCATTCTTCAATTTATAAAGTATGGAAAAAAGAAAACAACCTATGCGCTGGCCTTTAAGCAAAAGGTGATCGGCAGCATGGTGACAGCGATGAGTGAGCAGCTGTCTTACACGCCGGGCGCATGCATAAGCTTAAGCGAATATGTGGCATCCGGCATTTTCCGCAGCCGTATCGACCGCTACACGGGCGAT
Source organism: Chitinophagales bacterium (assembly GCA_044227805.1). Taxonomy (GTDB): domain Bacteria; phylum Bacteroidota; class Bacteroidia; order Chitinophagales; family UBA10324; genus JACCZZ01. The sequence continues at coordinate 13,379 of JBGAWA010000045.1, forward strand.
GACCTGATCGCTGGCACGCTGGGTGTAACTGCGGTAAAGTTTTCTGAAGTACACCATGAAGAAAAGCAAGTGACTACCGACAGTAAAGGGCACCGCCGGGAAACTTGGGTCACCATTTTTAAAGGCATCTTTTTCATCGCCGACTTCAATAAAAATTTTAAAGGCAGCACCTTCATCGGACCGGATATCGGTGATAGCTTTTTCGGCATCGGAAGGTTGTTTGAAAAATGGACAACCGGCAAAGGCGACCTGGTGAAACTGGAAAGCCCTGAATTTGAAAAATATTTTACCGCCTACAGCACCGACCAGGTAGAGGCACGATACATCCTTTCCACCACCATGATGGAAAGGCTGGTGCAATTCAGAAAAAAGGCGGACGGCAATTTACATTTGTCATTCGTGCAGTCCAATGTTTACATAGCGCTTTCCGTACGAGAAGCATTATTCGAACCCAACATTTTTTCTTCCGGCCTCCAGCCCGCTTACCTGAAAAAATATTACGACTACCTCGAACTCATTACCGGTATTGTGGATGATCTTCAGCTGAACCAGCGGATCTGGGGGAAATAACAATTGATGATATCACCCTGCTCCCTCTTTTTTTCCAGGATTTTTCAACCCGCATATGCCGTTCATGACAGCCATCGCTTAACCTCGGCGCAGCGATGCGGGATTTTTCCATTGAAAAATCCGCATGGAACTGTGACGCTTGGGTATAAATTTCACATTTGATATCAACTATGATGTTTGTCATGTTTTATCTGCCGCAGGGTACATTATAAAAAAAAGAACTATAATTGAAGGCGATGACTTAATTTTACGGGTGATTTTTTTCTTATCAGGAACAGAAGCATAAGCTGCCATGTGTAATTATTCGTTGATGGAATCCTCTCTTGCTCTTCCTTTCCGGTTTTCATTCAGAAATAACCAATTATTTAACACATAAAATCAAATTGTTATGGCCACTCCAAAATTAGCTGATCAGGTGAACGAGTTCATGAAGAAAGTAAAAAAGAAAAACCCTTATGAACCTGAATTTCATCAGGCGGTAACGGAAGTTGCGGAATCACTGCTTCCTTTCATCAATGAAAATCCCAAATACAATAATGCGAAAATACTGGAGCGCATCACGGAACCGGATCGCGTGATCATGTTCCGGGTGACCTGGCTCGACGACAAGGGTGAATTCCAGGTGAACCGCGGTTTTCGTATTCAGATCAACAATGCAATTGGGCCTTATAAAGGCGGGCTTCGGTTTCACCCGACCGTGAACCTCAGCATCCTGAAATTCCTGGCATTCGAGCAGGTATTTAAAAATTCACTTACCGGCCTGCCGATGGGCGGAGGAAAAGGAGGAAGTGATTTTGATCCTAAAGGCAAATCGGATAATGAAGTAATGCGTTTCTGCCAGAGTTTTATGACGGAACTGTACAGGCACATTGGCGCTGATATCGATGTGCCGGCCGGTGATATCGGTGTAGGTGGCCGTGAGATCGGCTTCCTGTATGGACAATACAAACGGCTTCGCAATGAATTCACGGGTGTACTCACCGGCAAATCCATTGATTACGGAGGCAGTTTGATTAGGCCCGAAGCAACCGGTTACGGATGCGTTTATTTTACACAGGAAATGCTGGCTACCCGTAAAATGAATATCAAAGGCAAACGCGTGGTGATCAGCGGCTCAGGTAATGTATCGCAGTACGCTGCGGAAAAAGCCATTCAGCTGGGAGCCAAGGTGGTTACCCTTTCCGATTCGGATGGTTACATTTATGATGAAGACGGCATCACGGAAGAAAAACTAAAATTTGTCTTGTGGCTGAAGAATGAAAAGCGCGGCCGCATAAAAGAGTATGCGGAAAAATATGGCGTCGTGTATGTTGCCAGGAAAAGACCCTGGGAAATCAAATGTGATATCGCATTGCCATGTGCCACGCAAAATGAACTCGATGAGGAGGATGCAAAACGGTTGACGAGAAATGGCTGCATTGCCGTTGCGGAAGGCGCCAACATGCCATCTACCAATGAGGCGGTGAAATGGTTTCTCAAGAAGAATATCCTCTACGGGCCCGGCAAAGCCGCCAATGCCGGTGGTGTAGCCGTATCAGGTCTTGAGATGAGCCAGAACTCAGAACGCCTGTCGTGGTCGCGCGAAGAAGTGGATAACAGGTTACATAAAATCATGAAAGACATCCATGCCAGTTGCCTGAAGTATGGCAAAGAAGGGGAGGTGATCAATTATGTAAAAGGTGCGAACATCGGAGGATTTGTAAAAGTGGCGGATGCCATGCTTGCGCAGGGACTCGTGTAGGCTGACTATACTGAGCATCAGCCATGAAATTGACCGAACCCGGATTTTTCCTTTGGAAGATCCGGGTTTTTTTGTCGGCTATTGCACAACGCAAAAGAATAGACGGAGCAACTTTTTACCTGGATTTTTCATTGAAAAATCCCGCTTAACTACGTTAGGGTTTAGACCGATTTTGTGTTGAACAGCCTGATGCGGGTTATAGAATGGAGTGGAGCGATACACTTCTCCCAAAAAAAGTTTGCCTTGAGAACGGTGCCTTGGATATATGGTATAATTTTGCTTTTGAACTTGCGTAGATACTATTGTTACCGGCAACCCTATTGGGACAGTGCAAAATTGAAACAACAGTGTGTTTAAATGACTGACAGATTACAAGAACTAAAACAAATCGCAGCAGACAGAGGCGGACTTTGTTTGTCGGACAAGTATGTAAATAGTCAAACAAAAATGTGGTGGCAATGTGCTAACGGTCATCGCTGGCAAATTCCCCCGAATAACATAAAGCAAGGTTCATGGTGTAGAGAGTGTTCAAAGGTTGAAGCAGCAATGAAGCGTAGAACACCTATTGAATATTTTAAAGAGTATGCAATTAGCAAAGGCGGTATTTGTCTTACAGACAAATACGAAAATCAAAAGACACGATTAACCTTTCAATGTTCGCAAGGACATCAATGGACAGTTGCAGGAGGTTCACTAAAAGGTAAAGATAGTTGGTGTCGTTACTGTGCAAGCCCTTCGCTTGCTGACACACCCGAATTAAAACAACAACGACTTTTTGAGCTTCAAAAGACGGCAGCAGACAGAGGCGGCAAATTACTTTCAACTGAATACATCAACACAAAAACCAAATACAAATTTGAATGTGCCAACGGACACACTTGGGCAACCTCGGTTGATGTAATTCGTGGTGGTTCTTGGTGTAAAAAGTGTGCAACAAAAATTGTTAGCGAAAGTCAGAAAGATAATTTGCAAACATTCATTGACATTGCAATTTCAAAAGGCGGTAAATGCCTTTCCACCGAATACATCAATGCAACAAACAAATTAATCTTTAAGTGTTCCGAAGGGCATAGGTGGTTGGGCAGACCGCAAGGAATTAAAAGAGGAACATGGTGCAGAAAATGTTACGGCACAGCAAAGTCCGACATTGAAGAAATGAAAAGCATTGCTACCGCCAGAGGCAGTATCTGCTTATCATCTGAATATATTACTGATGCAGTAAAATTAAAATGGCAATGTTGCGAAGGACACATTTGGGAAGCATCACCAAACAATATCAAACACGATAAATGGTGTCCGACTTGTTCAGAAGGATTAGGTGAAAGAATTTGTCGCTTATTCTTTCAAAGATTTTTCGGCTTTGACTTTATAAAAGTAAGACCGCAATGGTTAAAGAACTCCAAAGGTTTCTTACTTGAACTTGACGGCTATTGCGAAGAATTAAAACTTGCATTTGAACACCAAGGCAGACAGCATTACAGCGAAATAAGTTTCTTTTCAAAACGAATTAGCTACGATGAAGAAAAAAGACAACTCTGCAAACAACATGGAGTTACTCTTATTGAAATTCCCGAAGTGTTGAACGACACGAAGATTAAAGACCTCAAACCTTTTATCATTCAAGAGTGCAAGAAAAATAATGTTCCGCTTCCGTCAAACATCAATGAAATTGAAATCACTCCCTTTGAAATTTTTACTTACACAAAAAACCAAGAAAGAAAACTTCTAGTCCAAAGAGCAGAAGCAAAAATTAATTCACAAGGCGGTCAACTTTTGGAAACACACTTATCTGATAAAGGAATTTCTTTTAAAGTTCTTTGTGCAAACAATCATAACTGGTCAGTTACAAGCACAAATTTATTTCGTGAAAAATGGTGTTCATACTGCAAACGAGAAGCAAGAACAAAAATTCAGTTTGCAACGAAAGACACAAGCAAACCAAGAGCAATTAATAAAGACAAACCAGCAACCGTAAAACTTCCGAGAACTGTTAAAGAAATAAAACCAAAAACTGGTAGAAAAGAGTTATCAATTCAATTGATGTTGGCTGTCGCCAACTCAAAAGGTGGCGAATGTCTTTCAACTGAGTATTTGAATAACGCAACTCCTTTGTTATGGAGATGTGCTAATGGCCATGAATGGAAAGCAACACCAAACAGAATTAAAAACGGCAGTTGGTGTCCGACCTGTTCAGGAAGAATCAAAAGCACTTTTGAAGAAATTGTTCAACGCATTGAGCAAAGAGGCGGCAAATGTTTTTCAAAGTCATACGACAACAACCATTCAAAAATTGCAATAGAATGTGACTATAAACACAAGTTCACAACTACAGTTAAGTCAATTAAAATTGGTGGGTGGTGTCCTCAATGTGCAATTGATGAAAGAGCAAGAAAGAAAAGATTAAGCATTGATGATATGAATATGCTTGCTAAACGCAAGCATGGCAAATGCTTATCAGTTGCTTATACTAACAGCACAACCAAACTTCTTTGGGAGTGTAAAAATGGACATCAGTTCTATTCAAGACCAGGCAATGTTCAGACAGGTTATTGGTGCCCGACTTGTGCGATTAATAAAGTCATTGACAAAGCATTTGAGGAAAGGAAAAAGCAGATTGAACAAATTCTTGCTGCCAAACAAGGGACTGTTTTATTCCTTGACGAAAAAGTAAATCGCAAAAGCGAAGCAACTTGGCAATGCAATAAAGGACACACTTGGAAAACGAGAATTGGGAATATCCTTGACGGTCATTGGTGTCCAAGATGTAGCAACAGCGAAAATTGGAGTAGTAAAAAGGCATCTATAGTTGAGATTAGACAACTTGCGCAATCTAAAGGTGGTGACTGTTTAAGCACTTCCTATGACAATGCAAACACAAAACTAAATTTCATTTGTAAGCAAGGTCATACTTGGACAGCACTTTGGAGCAACATAAAACATAAAAATTCATGGTGCCCGAAATGTGCTGCAACACATCGGTGGGTCAAAAGACAACAATTAAAATTAGAGCTACCTTGAAAACGATAGTGCTTCGAATGGATAGCAGGGCAGCCGGTAACAGCCGTTTTGCGTCAGGCGGGCGGACGTGCAAACGTGAAGATTTGTGTTCCTATTCAGCTTTGGCGCAGGTTGACAGTTTAGTGCTTCTATGCCCGCCCGAGCGCAAAGCGGCCAAACGTTAGCGCTAATTATAAATTAATCTGATGAAGCTGGATATTTTAGATACAGAATATAAATTAACAAAAGAACAAATTCTATTTTATGAAGAGAACCGCTTCATCAAATTAAAAAATGTTTTAACTCCTGAGATTATTCGATATTTTAATACTGAGATTTCGAGAAAGGTTAATCAATTAAATACTAACGAAATTCCATTTGAGCATAGAAATACATACGGAAAAGCTTTTCTACAGTTATTTAATCTTTGGAGAGAAGATAATAACGTTAAACTGCTTGTTTTTAGCAAAAGATTAGCCCAAATAGCAAGTGAATTGATGCAAGTCAGTGGAGTTAGATTATATCATGACCAGGCCCTTTTTAAAGAACCCGGAGGAGGAATCACTCCATGGCATGCCGATCAACATTATTGGCCTTTATCATCTGACAAAACAATAACGGTTTGGATACCCTTGCAAAAAACACCTTTAAATATGGGGCCGCTGGAATTTAGTGCTACAAGCCATAGCATTTTATCTGGAAGAGAATTATCAATTAGTGATGAAAGTGAAAAAATCATTAAGGAAAACCTTGGCGTTAATGATTTTCCTCACATAATTGAACCATTTGAGATTGGCGAGGTTAGTTTTCATTCAGGTTGGATTTTTCACAGAGCCGGAGCAAACACTTCAAAAGAAATAAGGAAAGTCATGACGATAATATATATGGATAAAGACATATTGTTAAAGAAGCCTGAAAACAAAGGACAATTAAATGATTGGGAAACTTGGTGTCCAAATGCAAAAATTGGAGAGGTTATTAATACGCCGTTGAATCCTATACTATATTCAAAATAACTATCCCCGTTGGCGCGGATTTATAATCACAAGTGTTCGAAACCTTAAGAGTCATTAAACAGGTTATTGACTTTGTTAGGATCACCACCGCATAGGATGGCTACCTGTTTCATTATTTCTTCGTCGAGTTCAAGTTCAAAACGAAGTTTAGCTATTTTATAACTGGAGATTTTGTTGAGTTTTTTATAGACAATAAGCAGGATGGCCAGAATGAGCGTCATATAGATCATCACTCTGATTCCATTGATATTCCTGGCTACCAAATGAGTGAGGTTAAGATGCTGCTTTAAAATCTTGAAGAACGGTTCAATATCCCATCGCTGTTTGTAGAAAGCTGCTATTTCATAAGGAGTCAGATCTTTCATGTTTGTTAAAAAATAGATAACCTCTCCCGATTCTTTGATGGTTGCTTTAATAAGGCGAAAATGAGTCTTGATTCTCTTGCTTTTGGCATCCTGCAATTGCACGATCAAATCAGCCTGAACCGATACGCTGCTATTAATGTCAGATGAATCAAATGATAGTTCTCTGATGCTGTGGTATCGAACGTCAGTATTTATTCGAGTCACAAACAAGCGTGAGGTATCTGATAATTTTTTAAAAGTTTTTCGCTTTTGCACTCCTCTATCAAAGACAACAATACTGTTCTTTGAATGCTTATCATTGAAGATGGCAAAGGGAATGGTTTTGTCTTCGCTTAGCGACTGCTGATCATCAAATATTTCAACATGGCATGGCAAAGATCCTTTGGTAGCCATTGTATATTTCAATTGAACCTTGTCGATCCCTGACCCTTTGTTCTTAACTCCTACTTTCATTCCCCATTCCACTAATCTGGAAGATACCGCAACCATAGTACTGTCATACCGGGTAATGGAATTCTGCTCCTTGAGTAATTTATTGAAATGCTCGAATAGGAATAGAAAAATCTTCTCAAAATAATCTGGATTGATCGTGGCAATCCGGTCCCGAATGGAATTGTATTTTGTTTCTACCCCTTGTGTACCAGCTATCAGCCTGAATTGCATGGAATGAAACATTGATTCCATAACACGAAGGCTGGCCCGTTCGCTATTAATCATTGAAAATAGAATCAACTGGAACACACTTTTGCCAGTGAGTTTCTTAACCTGATAATCAACCTTGCTTTCAGCGCCAAGTATTTCCAATTGCTGATCTGGAATGAGTGATAATAATTGTTTGACTCGCATCTGTCAAAAATCTGTACACTGATCCCTTATTCAAAATATTGATAATCACACCATTTATGATTGTGTCCAAGGTTTCGAACACTTGTGATTACAAATCCGGACTAACGGGAGATTTTTTGCGAAGAGATCAGATATTCTTAGTCCGAAAAAATAATCAATACGCCACCGAAATAACAACATTATTTGACGAAGGAGTTCGAAGCGATTCAGTATATCAAAAAAAATATTTTTCAGAAGGATTCAGAGCTGTACCAAAACTTAAGAAACCGAACTTGAGTTCAGGAGATCAATTAAATTTATTTCAGGAGAACAACAACATTGAATATCATATATATGTGTAATATAAAAAAGAACAGTCCTAAAATGTAAGCATTGGACCTTCTTATCCAAAGCACTAATTGATCGAACTGCTTTGCAAATAGCTGATATTCTGTATCTTAAATTAATTTACAAGTTCGAAGATGTTGATGGCCACCCTTTCAAGTAGAATAAAACATCTATATAAATCAAAAAGGTATGAAAAATGTCTTTAAATATTGACGAAAGTATCTCTGAGGAGTAATGTTACCTTTTCTTCTTTGATAAAATCATCCTTTTTGACGATGCCATTACACAAAATAATAACTTTCTTTGTTTAATATTAGTAGATTTACTTACTATTATTAATAGTTCTTATATTCACTAATTGGGTGTGATGTTAGTGGTGATAGTGGTTATCAGGAAGGGCTAGATATCTTAGATACATCATATTTGCCAAGGGGAGGTATTTGGGGTTTTGATCCTTCAATACCCGTTGGAACGTGTTTTAACCTGAAGAAGGATGTTAAAGATTTTGTTTCCGGATTTCAAACATTTCATTTCCAAATAGTTGATTCTCTATTCGATCAGCAGCAAACGTTTGATTATATAACTATAGATACGAATGAATTTAAATTCGATAACGGAAACTATAAAATAACTTCAGTTTACATTGAGTGTGAAAATGGATATTTATTTGGTATCGATAAATTTTGGGAATATATCTATATTGGTTTTGATCCTTATTTTCCCCCTACTTTTATATTCGATTCAATACCCTTGATATTTGAGCAAGATCTACTTTTAGATTGTTTAAGCGTGGATGCATTTCAAATGCAGTTTAAGATAGAAATTGCATTTAACTATTACCTCGGCGTTCCACAGCTGAATCTTCAAAATAATAAACTATCAATATATCCCAATCCAGGATCTGGCATTGTAACAATCAATAGCAAAAATTTATTGAAGAGTGTTGATGTTATAGATCAAATGGGATTAAGCATATACTCTGAAACTCTGAGCACAGGAATAGAAAATTTTCAGCTAAACACAAGCCATTTTTGTCCCGGTATTTATACAGTTATTTCTGAATTGAGTGGTGGTTCACCAAATAAAATAGCAAGAAAACTTATTATTTTTTAATCATTAACCCATTTATTCCTATGAAAAGAAGACTCTTTTTTGCGTCAGCTATGCTATGCACTGTACTCGCCTATGCCCAAGTTCCTTCAATCCAATGTGACTATGTTGCTCCAACACCTATAAGTCCACCTTTTGGGCTTACATCTTATTCATATAATGGCTTTGCACATACACCTAAGGGTAATATAAATGTACTCGTCATTTTTGTTGGTTTTAATAGTACAACATCGGCAGAAGATGTAACTGGATGGGCACATAATCAGATTCCAACTTGGGCCACCGGCGCAGATAACACACTTTTTAATCTTAATACCAGTACCATAGGTAACTACGATAATTTGAGCTTATTTTATAAGGAAATGTCGTTGAATCAATTTACAGTTACGGCGACTGTGTTTCCTCAACAAGTAATGATAAACCAAAACACAAGTTTTACTGTGATGGCCCATTCAGTTGAAAGTTGGCTAAATACCAATTATTCTCACTACAACTGGGGACAGTTTGACAATCGAACCAACTTTTCAAATTGGGTTACCGATAACAGCACGTCCGCACCGGACAATCAAATTGACTATACTGTTTTTGCGTATAGGTTGGGATATAACAGCGGTTATGTAGGATATGCTCTTGTCGATGATGTTCCATTGAACTTAGTAACAGATTTTGGTGGCTCATCTAAAACATATCAAATTACTCAGGGACACACGTCTACATCCACTGGCAATTGGGATAAAGGATTCACAAGTTTTTTTGAACATGAATTCGGTCACAATTTGTATAGCTCTCCTCACGTAAACAATACTCAAGCGATAGTTGGATCACACTTTTATACTCAAAACGGATGGGCCATGATGTCAAGTGGTGGTAGAGTATGCCATAGTGCAAATGCCTGGGAGAAATGGTATTTAGGATGGACTCAAATTGAAGCAAATGGTGTTAATGGAGATATTGATGACATCGGTGACCTCACAACAACAAGCGGTATTTATACATTAAGGGACTTCAATACTTATGGTGACACAGTACGAATTAAAATACCGTATGTGGCAAATCAGTTTCTTTGGTTAGAAAACCATGCAGGTAATACAATTTACGACGATAGAGATGTGTGGGGAAATTTTACTTGCGGAGGATCTCTACCAGCGGCACCATTAGGACTTATGATGTTTACCGAAAATGTCGCTCCTTCATACACGACCGTCAACGTTGTAAATCCTGGTGCCAATGGAATTCGAGCACTTAATCCTGGAGGCAATTTCGATTACACACGGTCTTCTTCTCAGGTGTATTCTACAAACTGGTGTAGTAATGTTTGGAGTTTCACAAAAGGAGCTGCTAACCCCTTTGGCTGTCACGCTGATCATACTGCTCTAAGATTTGACTATGATAATAGCGGAACAATTACCTTGGGTACAAACTATAATAATGTAGCCGCTCAGGAACAAAGTGACATTTATCAATTAAATGGAACGGATATTCTTGGACCAATCATGACCAATGGATCTTTTACAGCTGGAAAGAAAATTGGACTTAGCTATAATCCAGCTATAAATCATAATCAGGTATATTCTACAATAACTAACAAACTAGATCCAATATATATAAACGGTGTGTCGGTTGAAGTATTGAGTTATGCAGGCAATGGCGATGTGACTGTCCAAATCAGGTACGATGATTTTGATATCGAGCAAGACACAAGATGGTGTGGTGAATTTTATTTGAGCGATAATACTTATACGACTTTCCCTAATGACTATTCAACCAACGTGCTTCCATATAAGATATTAACAATTGATAAGAGTGGCACGGCGAACACTCACTTATCAACGACTTTTACTGATTTTATACGCCCTACGACGGTTACATGTCAATCTGGCTCATACTTACATTTAGAGCCACATGCAAATATGACTATCAAAAATGGATCAACCGTTACCATGCAGAGCGGGAGCCGCTTAGAAGTTCACGAGGGTGCCACGCTCACAATTGAGAACGGCTGTACACTAATTATAGAAGATGGTGCGATGTTATACATATGGCATGATGGATTGGTTCACATTAAACCAGGTGGCACTCTGATCATGCGAAACAGTACTGCAAGCCAAGGCATTTGGCTCGACTATCCAACTTATGGTGTATATACTGCAGAGTTGCGAGTTGAAGGAACTTTGTCTTTTGAAAGCGGTGCAGATTTTCTTTATCAAGGAACAGGATTCTATCATTTTATTGGAACACCCACATTAAACCTCTCTACTGGAAGCGATGTGGTTTGGATTGGCGCAGGTAAAGGCCATAAGATGGTTGAATTAGATGCAGGAGTTGTACTCTCCATCAATGGTCATCCTACTAGTATAAAAACTGGAGCGATGGTTTATGCGAACAATTCAAGGCTAGAAATTTTAAATACTTCACTTGACGTAAGTTCAATTGATTTTATTGGAACATCCTCTTCACCGTCAGGTAATACAGCAATTTATGGTGACAATATCTCTACCAAATGTGACATCAAATTATTTGATGCAGATGATCTGGCGACTACCTTTGATCTTAGGAATATAAACAATCCGCCCATTGTAAATATTGAAGATGGCAAATTTGAGAATTGCACAGTTGGCATCAATGGGTATTATGTGGATAAAATGATTATTAAGACTTGTGGTATCGAAAATCCGACAATACCAGCCAGTATTGGAATTAGTCTTGATCATTGCAAAAACGTCAAAATGCAAGGAAGTCATTGCGGCGGATATGCAACAGGTGCTTTGCTAACAACAGTAAAAGCTTTCTACATTGATGACCTTTCATCAATGGAAGAATGTTTAAAAGGTATATATTCTACAGATTCAAAAGTATTCATGAGAAACGGATCTAGTATTGATAATTCTGTACTTGTTGCTGCAGAAATGTATGGTTCATGGAGTACGAGTGCGGGAACATATACGTCACTACTAACAATGGGTGATGAAGGTTGCGCAAGCATTACTGAAAGTCAGGGGGAAGGAGTGAAAGGTATTAATACCATTTTGGCAATTGATGCTGTTACTCATGATCAGAATGATGATAATAACGGACTCTTTGATCATAATTGGTTTGTTAGAAAAAGCGGCAATAGTCAAAAGCTGTTTGATATCTGTTACACTCATACTTCTGTACCACAAACGACAATTAAAGCTCGAAGAAATTTATGGTGCCTTGCAGGAGCTGGATCTAATTCTGCACCCGGCTCTTCCAATTACTCTTTTATAAATTCAACTAATTGCGTCGCACCAGGTAGTCCTTCAATTACTTTTGACAGAACACCAACCGCTGCATGTATTCCTTCAACGTATGCGTGTACACCCTGTAATGAAACATTAAAAATAGGTGAAGTTGAAGATGTTGACCCAACAGTTTCAGTTTCTGAAATTGTTAAGGAAGCATTTACACCAGCTTATGCCAATTTCATAATTGAGGATAATGATGAAAATCGTGCAGCTTTTGAACCTATTTCTGCACTTCAAACCAATTATAATTTTGAAACAGGTAATTGGACCCTGACAACAGTAGCTGGTGTAGAGGTAGCGGTAAACGATACAATTGTCAATCTGATAACTATCGCAAAAATACTTCAAGAACCAAATGAAGGAGAAGATAGAAAGGATAAAGATTACAAACCTGTCGATATTTTCGCTAACTATTACGATGAATTGCTAAATGTCAGTACCACTGAAAAACCAATTTTTGAAGCATACCCTAATCCAGCAGATGATAAGTTTATAATTGAATCCGTAAATAACTCAGGTGAACTTTTAGTTCAAGTATTCAATTTAATTGGGAGGTCGATTTATAATAATGTCGTAAGTGAAAAAATTTCAATAGATGTAAGCACCTTGCCGGTTGGTCTATACATAATTAATTGTACCAATCAGGATAAAAGCAGAGCTGAAAGTCAATTGATTGTGATTAAATAAGTACAAAATTTTAATTTAAGAAGGCGATAGTAGTTTGATCGCCTTCTTTTTTTTACTTCTTTCAGTTTTTAATGTATGATAGAATGTTTCTATATTAAAATGTTAACTTTTTGAAATTTTAATTTTAACATCACTTTCATCTATTAATACAATTATAAGTTTCGTCCATTGTGGATGCGGTTAAAGAATTGGGATCAGTTTCTAATAGTCATGAGATTTTGTATTATTCTTTAATAAACCTGATCACGTAGTCTTCAGTAGGCGATACCATTTTTAGAAAATAGATTCCTGAAACAAGCTCATGCACATTCAATGATAGTTCATTGTTATCAGTAATAATGTCATTGATTTCCTTTATCAATCTTTCATAAGAATCATAAATAGCAATTTCCTTTATCTCTGATGACGGCAAGGAAATGGTGAAATTCTCAACAACTGGATTCGGATAAACAATACCAGTTACAGTATTGTATATTCCGGAGCATGCTGACCCGCCATTCTGTTTCATGTTGACCCACCCTTCCGGGATGTTGACCCACCCCAAAAAGTGATGATTCATTTTTGATCATTGAGGTGGTTTGATTTCAAAGATTCCGGCATGTTGACCCGCCTCAGGCATTAATTGTAAAGGACTTTATGATGTTTTTGCACCCTTAAAAACCAAGGGAGCGATGTCACAAAAGCCAATTACAATGGATCAGCTAAAACAAATTCTTCAACTCAAAACGGACGGAGTTGCCATCAGAGAGATCGTACGGCGTACAGGTATGAGCCGCAATAGTGTACGTAAATATCTGTCCAGATTAGACAGCGATGCTAAGCAACTCACCAATAAAGCGCTGGCCGATACAGCTTATAACAACGACCAGCTCGATGATAATGTGCAGCATATGCAGCACCTGGCAGATTTTTTTAAGTACGCAGTATCAGAACTGGCTAAAACAGGTGTAACGCGCAGGTTGCTTCGGCTCGAATATGAGCAGCTCCGTACCGACGGCTATGGTTATAGCCAGTTCTGTTATCATTTAAATAGTTATTGCAAGCACAGCGATTTATCAATGCACCTGGAGTATAAGCCCGGTGATATGATCATGGTAGATTTTGCAGGCAAGAACCTTTACTACGTAGATGAAGGGACCGGTGAACGTATAGACTGCCAGGTGTTTGTTGCCATACTGCCCTATAGCGGTCTGATTTTTTGCCATGCCGTACATAGCCAGCAAACGGCAGATTTTACCACCTGTATGAATGCGATGTTGAAATTTTATGGCGGATCTCCCGCTACTATATTATGCGATAATCTGAAGACCGCCGTAACCCGCGCGGACCGGTATGAACCTGTCTTTACAGAAGTGTGCTATCAGCTGGGTGAACACTACGGCACCACCTTCACTGCCACCAGACCCTATAGTCCGCGCGACAAAGCAATGGTGGAACGGGCGGTAAACATCGTGTATACACATGTTTATGCTCCTTTACGAAACACAAGCTTCACCAGCCTGCCTTCTCTTGCTAAAGGCCTGCATGACCAACTCTTACTGCTCAATGATAAGCCTTATAAAAATACTCCTTACAGTCGCTGGTATTTTTACGACCAGCAGGAAATAGCCTTGCTGAGGCCCCTGCCGTCAGAACCGTTTTCACCCAAAAAAGTAGTCGTGCTAACTGTCCAGCGCAACTATCATGTACAGCTTTCGGAAAATCATCACTACTATAGTGTACCCTACCAGCATGTTGGTAAAAAGGTAAAGGTGCTCTACGACAACCGCGTTGTGGAGATATACTTTGAACATGAACGTATTGCCTTACACATCCGGGCACCACTTCAAACAGCATACACCACTCTGGCTGATCACATGCCTCCGCACCACCAGCGCATGCAGCAAATCAAAGGTTGGAATAAAGATGATCTGCTCGAACAAGCAACCCGTATCGGTAATGCTACTGCACAGGCTGCTGCGCTGATGCTTAACAATAGTTTTTATGTCGAGCAGAATTATAAAGCCTGCTTTGGGATGCTGATGCTTGAAAAAAAATATAGCAGCAACCGGCTGGAAGCTGCCTGCACGCGCGCCTTACAAGGCACAAGGGTGAACTACACGATGATAAAAAATATCCTGGAAGCAGGACTGGATAAGATGGTCAGCATGCCAGATAAAAATAACATCATCCCCAACCATGACAACATCAGGGGAAAGGATCATTACAGTTAACCGTCACCAAAATCAAAGACAATGAATACAACACAAACATTAGCGCAAATGCAACAACTAAGATTACAGGGAATGTACCAGGCTTACAAAACGCAAATGGAACTGCCTATGGATCAGCAATTGGAAGGCCATGATCTGGTAGCCCAGCTCGTACAATCCGAACAACTGAGCCGCATGAATGAAAAAACAGCCTATTATCTCAAGCTGGCTAAATTACGCCTGCCGGCAAGCATTGAAAATATCGAATGTAACGTGGCGCGTAATCTTACCAAACAACAACTGGCTACCCTTGCCGAAGGTCGTTATATCCAGCAGGCAGAGAATGTACTGGTCACCGGTGCTACCGGCTGCGGTAAAAGTTACCTTGCCTGCGCACTCGGTCACCAGGCTTGTATGCAAGGTTACAAAACCACGTACCTGAATATGAATCGGCTGATCGAAAAAGTAACCTTGTCGAAACTGGATGGTTCCTACATTAAACTATTGAACCATCTGGAAAAACAAACCCTCATCATCCTCGATGACTTTGGCTTGCAGAACTTAGGACAGGAAACCAGACTTGCATTGCTTCAATTACTGGAAGATCGTTATGGAAAAAAAAAGCATCATCATCACTTCTCAGTTACCGGTGGCAAAATGGTATGAGTATATTAATGATCCAACACTTGCCGATGCCATCCTTGACAGATTGACAGCTAATGCACACCGAATCGAACTAAAAGGAGAATCACTTAGAAGAAAAAAAACAAAACCCAATCAATAACCATTTGTACTTTTAAAGTCTCATAACGCTCTTTCTCTTATTGCCTGCTTCGCAGGTGGGTCAACATCCCGGAAGGGTGGGTCAACATGACCGGAATTTACACCATGGCATGCCGATCAACATTATTGGCCTTTATCATCTGACAAAACAATAACTGTTTGGATACCCTTGCAAAAAACACCTTTAAATATGGGGCCATTGGAATTTAGTGCTACAAGCCATAGCATTTTATCTGGAAGAGAATTATCAATTAGTGATGAAAGTGAAAAAATCATTAAGGAAAACCTTGGGGTTAATGATTTTCCACACATAATTGAATCATTTGATATTGGCGAGGTTAGCTTTCATTCAGGTTGGATTTTTCACAGAGCCGGAGCAAACACTTCAAAAGAAATAAGGAAAGTCATGACGATAATATATATGGATAAAGATATATTGTTAAAGAAGCCTGAAAACAAAGGACAATTAAATGATTGGGAAACTTGGTGTCCAAATGCAAAAATTGGAGAGGTTATTAATACGCCGTTGAATCCTATACTATATTCAAAATAACTACCTCCGTTGGCGCGGATTTATAATACGTGTCAACTGAGTTGAGGGTATTTTAATCCCGCTTTGAGTTAGATTACAGATGACGCTGGCGGCAAAACATGAATGGTTGTAAAATTCCCGAGATGATGGATCTTGTGATTGGATTGAAAATCCAACTACTCAAACTGCCGGGATTAGAAAATCCCTACCAACGCATTACCATATCCGGACCAACGAGAGGAACAGACATCATGTCCATTAAAGAATTGCTAGGTCATAACAGTGTAAGAACCACCTCACGTGACGTGCATGTGAGTAAGAAGCAAATCAGCAAAATTCAATCGCCACTGGATAAGCTGCTATGACAAAAAGCGAAACTCAGTTTTCCAAAATCCTTCGCAAATCTGTAAATCGGATGCAGAAAAGCGAACGGTAGAGGAAGTTACTAGAATATGCATGTTATGTGTGATTCTAAAAGGGGCCTTTGGAAACGTTACCAATTTTTGGTAACTTAGCTCAAAGATTAAAAATGGGACGTAATACCTCAATTTCATTAGGCAGTCATTTTGAGAATTTTATAGAGCAATCCATTGATGATGGCAGATTCACCAATGTAAGCGAAGTGATTAGAGCTGGTCTTCGATTGTTGGAGGAGGAGGAGAATCGTGTAAAATCTCTGAGAAAGGCAATTAAGGACGGGATAAGTAGCGGAAGAGCCTTGAATTTTGATTCCAAGAAACATCTTCTTTCTCTTAAAGCTAAGAGGAAATAGATGTACAAATTTCATTTTACCAATAAAGCAGTTGAAGATTTAAGTGAGATATGGAATTATACACTTGAAAATTGGTCCGAAAATCAGGCTGATAAATATTACCATCAACTTCTTTCTTCCTGTAAGGAAATAGCTGAAAACCCTAAATTAGGTAAGGAGTATGATATTTTGACTCGTGGAGTTAAGGGATTCAAATCAGGACAACATATCATTTTCTATTCCATTATTTCAAAGAATGAGATTGCGATTATTAGGATCTTGCATGGGATGATGGATTTGAAAGGTCGCCTATAAAGAACCACACATAACAGCACCTATCCAAAAGGCGGGGTTTCGTGTTCCAATGACAGTTTTGTGATTAATCAAACAGTAGTTTTTCAAATCAAATTTTGAGGTAATAGTTCCGCCCTTCGGGTAGCTGCGAAACGTTAGCGGTCATTGTAACGATACAGACACGAACAATAAAAACAGACAATATGGAAAAACAATTTTATGCAGTTTACTTGAATCCTTCAAGACCTGACTTTGCAATGACAATGACAGACAGCGAAAAGGCAATAATGATGCAGCATGTTGCTTACTGGACAGAAAAACTAAAGCAAGGAAAAGTTTACGCTTTCGGACCCGTTATTGACCCAAAAGAAATTTATGGGCTTGGGGTTGTAGCGGTAGAAAACGAACAAGAATTAAAAGATATCATCGCAAATGACCCAGCAGGAAAAATAAATAAATACGAGTATTTTCCAATGAAAGCTGTTGTTCCAAATATTTCAGTTGGTTGAAAAGTCATAATTGTAGGACGATAGGCATATAACAAACTATTAACATCTACATGACACCGAAACAAGTTTTAGAAAAGTGGATAGATGCATTTAATAAAGGAGACACCGAAGCCATTTCAAATCTATATGCTGACAGTGCAACAAACCATCAAGTTGCAAATGAACCTGTAATTGGTAAAGAGGCAATAAGACAAATGTTCTCAACAGAATTTGCAAATGCTGAAATGGTTTGTATTCCCGAAAACATATTTGAGGACGGGGACTGGGCTATTTTAGAATGGAAAGACCCAAAAGGTCTTCGTGGTTGTGGCTTCTTCAATATTAAAGACGATAAAATCATCTTTCAACGGGGTTACTGGGACAAGTTTTCATTTCACAAACTTCATAATATTTCATTATAGAAAGATACTGAACGACTAAACATTGGACGGAATGACTTACCCGTTGGCGCGGATTTATAATACCTGTCAACTGAGTTGAGGGTTTTTTAATCCCGCTTTGAGTTAGATTACAGATGATGCTGGTGGCAAAACATGAATGGTTGTAAAATTCTCGAGATGACGGATCTTGTGATTGGATTGAAAATCCAACTACTCAAACGGCCGGGATTAGAAAATCCCTACCAACGCATTACCATATCCGGACCAACGAGATTTTTGTCGGCTATTGCACAACGCACAAGAATAGACAGAGCAACTTTTAACCTGGATTTTTTCAATGAAAAATCCCGCTTTGCTATGTTAGGGTTTAGACCGTTGTTGTGTTGAACTTACAGATGCGGGTTACAGATTGCTTCGGAGTGATACACTTCCCCAAAAAAATGCTTGACCAGATTACTGCACCTTGATTATCCTAGAAGCTTTTGTTTTTATATTGAGTGAATATTTTTGTTATCGGCAAGTTTAACGAACAGCACAACCGACACTGCTAAC
>JBGAWA010000170.1:0-3701 GCA_044227805.1 Chitinophagales bacterium
TGCGGAGGGGATAAGAATGGTTTCTGTACATACCGTCCTTCCATACATATCATAAATCATTATTTGCGCTGTTGTACCTGTCATGTTGCCAATAAGCAATTGTATGCTGCCGGTTTCTGCAGCGGTTATGATCTTCATCCACTGATCTGTGACGGCACCAATGCCTGTAATACTGAAATAATCGGCTGTGGAAATGGCGGTACAGCCTACACTATCCGTTATGGTTACGGAATAATATCCGTTTTGGGTGATGATATATTGTTGATTGGTGGCGCCTGAAATAGGAATGGTGTTCAGGTTCCACTGATAGCCTATGGCTGGTGTACTGATCAGTGTATCATTTTGCTGCGTAATGATGGGGATAACAGGTGTTGCATTTACGGTTACATACAATACGGCAACGGAAGAATCGCCTGCACTCGCACCGTACACAACAAGGGTGACGGAAAAGATGCCCGGCTCGCTGTAACAGATGTTATCCGGATTCTGAAGGGAAGAAGTGGAAGGTGTGCCTCCTTCAAAGGTCCAATGCCAGTCAGCTGCATTCAATGACTGATCGGTAAAACTGATGCATTGCTTTTCGCAAACTACTGTTGAAGAAGCATTGAAAGAGGCTGTGATGGCCGGAATGTATCCGCTGCATTCATTTACCAGCGTGTCCGTAGCTCCGGTTGTAACGCTGGCGCTGAAAGCCGAGGTATTATTATTTGCATCCGTTGCGGTGGCAACAACATATCCTCCAAAAGTTCCCGCCAATGACCAGTTGCCGCTTGCATCGGCAGTGGTTGATGCGAGATAATCGGCGCCCTGATTGGAAGGTGTGTTGGCGCATTGCGTTGGGTTGGTGTTCTGACTTTTAAAAACCTGTATAGCGGCGTTAGGAGCAGAGATGCCGGTGATTAATACGGTATTCGCCGCTGTAATAACAGGTGCAATCATATCATTGTTTCCATTATTATCAAGTGAAATGGCGCCATAGTCATTGCAGGAATAGCTGTTGCCGCTTAAGAGATTTCCCGGTGAATTGTTCTTCACTTCAATGCCCCAGTAGAGATTGCCGGAGATCTTATTGAACTCGGAAGGATTGGCGCCCCCCACGATATTATGTTGTGAACCATCTTCGATATCAACACCTCGGTACAAATTACCCTGGCATTCGGTGCTGAGTGGTCCAATCACATTACTTTTTATTTCGTTATAGTCACTGCCGCCAATCTGAATACCATTATAGCCATTACAAGAGATATGATTGAACAGCACCTGATGGTGGTCGGCAGCGTTGATGAAGTCAATGCCGTCATAATTGTTGCCGGCGCAAATGTTACCCGTAGCATCTGTTCCTATTTTGTTGTAAGCGATTATGCCGTAATCCGCCGCATCTACCGATATTCCATAATAACTGTTATCGCGCATTACATTGCCTATGCCGGCGGCGCCAATATTAAAGTTGCCGGCATTATTACCATGCACATAAATGCCCCGTCCGGCGAAATGAGCGATATCCAGTCCATACAGCTCGCAGCCGGATGCTGTTATTTCAATGCCGTTTCCGCCACCGCTTCCCGAACCGTCAAGTGTGACAACCGGTATCCCGGCGTAACCCGGAGCGGTAGTCGCATCGATAATTATTTGCTTGTTTAGTGCAGGCAACAGGAAAGATGATGAACTGATGCTGATGCTGCCGGCGATACTGAAATTGATGGTGTGTGGGCCAATGGACTGATTGGCCTGCGTGATGCAATACCGCAACGTGCCGCTGGTTCCGGTTCCGGTATTGGAAGTGGCAAGAGAGTTCACCTCATAGTTGGTGGCGCCGGCTTGTGTGATGAGTAGCAAAATGCAGAGAAATACAATTGTTGTAATAGCAAATGGTTTTCTCATGAGGAAGTTCTTAGGTGAATTTTAAAGATAAACAATGAAATGGAATTCTTTTGAGTGGCTGAGGTCAGCATCAAGTGGATGTGCACTGGTTACTTTATCGTTTCAGTGTTCCGGAAATGATGAGATGACACTTATTAATTTCAGGAAAGACTTGTTTTGGAATGGATTCAAACAATTATCAGCAGAGATAAGGATGCCTGCTGATAGCCGGTACGCATTCCATCTTCATCATTGCCAATAGCTATTGATATGATAAGGTATGCAATTACGTTTAGATGGTAATGTGCTGCCACCAAAACTTCTGACGATTGAAATCATCAGACAGTTCATTTGTTATACGGAAAAATGCAGCCACCTGCTGCTCCAATTGCAGCAGGTGACTGGTTTATAGAAAGCTGATGCCAGCTTCAGTACTCAGGAAACCTTAATTTCCTTAGGAGGTGCAGAGATCGTTACTTCTTTCTTGGGAAGCAATAGGCTCAGTACACCATTTTCGTACTTGGCATCCACTTTCTCCGGCAGGCAGTTTTCCGGCAGGCGGAAGGAACGGGTGAAGGTGTTATATGAAAATTCCTTGCGCATATAATTTTCCTTCTCCTCTTTGGTTTCCGTTTTCTTCTCAGCGCTTATAGTAAGCATACCCTTTTCTTCTGTAATATGGAAGTCCTTCTTTTCAAGGCCGGGGGCCGCCATCTCGATCTTGAAATCTTTTTCATTTTCTATGATGTTAACAGACGGTATGCGATTGGAGAGATCAAGATCGAAGAAATCATTATCCCAATCCCACACCTTAGGGCTAAAGAGGTTAGCCGGATCGAAGAGGTTGCTTGTTAACGTCGGAAACAATCCTCTTTTTGTGAGAGCACCCATGGTATGTTGTTTTAAAAGTTAACTTAAAATTGAAGCGTAAAGCTACATTGTCGGGAAGCTTGAAAAAATGATGCAGATCATTGAGTAAATTGACATTTGTCAGCTTTGCATTTGACGTGCCATTGGTTTAACCCCGATGTAGAACTTTTTAGGCTTGCGAAGCAGTTTCCTTTATTGCAAAAGTGAACAGGCACTTTTCAGTTCTTCGTTGTAACGAAGCGGGTTTTTCCCATTGAAAAATCTGCTTTAAAAAGATAAGCGTGTAATGGGGTTATTAATATTCCTTTCCCCATAAATTTGATCATTGCACCGGTGAAGTTGCTATTAATAGCAGTTGTAGAATGATGGACGAAACATCATCATCTTCTTTCGTAGCGGCCAGATTTTTCCCTTATTTCAATTCTGAAGATAACCGATTTATAGGGTCCTGCATCGTTTTGGTGAACAACGCCTGCTTCCGGAATGCTAGTTTCGCTGATCAATGTATGCTGCAACCTGTCCTTCAGCTTGCTCAATGCCAGCTTCTGAGCATCTTGCTTCAATTCTTCATATTTACCCCAGATGATGGCGCACTGCCAGTTTGCAGGGCTTTCCAATTTATCAACCTCAAAACAAACAAACGGATTAATACGCATCATCTGAATTTTCCTGCCTTCTTTTGAATGCGCGTAAACATATTTTCCATCATAAGCATACGTAACCGGCACCACGTACGTAACACCATTAGCGCTGCATCCGATACGGCCGATGAGTTGTTCCTTCAGCAACAATTCAATCTGGTCAGGATTTAATTCACCCAGCATGCTGTAGAAAAATTTAGTGCTAAAATACATTTAACCTGCATTTTGCGGCGCCAGACAGCAACAGGCTAAGCCCTGACGTATCACTGCCCAGGTTTTGTAAAGCATTTTTTTTTGAAAAAGAGAGTAAACCCTTAGCTGTGCTTAGTA
>JBGAWA010000046.1:0-33849 GCA_044227805.1 Chitinophagales bacterium
CTAATCCTTTGTCACCGGATGGGAGTGTTACCGGTCATTGTGGCTTTTATTATAACCTCGTGAGAGATATGCAGGATTGGTGGAGTATTACTACCACCGGAGATGGTATGTTGACACTTACGCTGGCTGTTCAGAATGCACAGTATTTTTACTGGGAATTATATGACCATAATGGTACCACCTTGTTCTATTCACAATATACAAATGGAACATCTGCTTATTCTGTGGATGGACTCGCTGCCGGCACTTACTATGTGAAAGTATTTGGATTTTACAGCAATGGATTCACAACTTATTCGCTAACCAGCGCATTTACAGCACCGCCTGTTGCCAATGATGCAGAGCCCAACGATTCCAAATCACAGGCTAAGAATATACCCTTAAACGGTTCAAAAAACGGTCATGTGGGTTACTATTACAATGGAGCAAATGATCCTATTGATTGGTATAAATTTACAACCACCAGCGACGGTCGTGTGAAGCTTAGCATGACTTCCTATAATAGTCAATATGTTTATTGGGAGCTCGTTGATAATGATGGATTAACCAGCCTCTACGCTCAATACACTAATGGTTCGCAGAACTATTCAGTGGATGGCCTTGCTGCCGGCACTTATTATGTTAAAGTATATCCTTTTTATTCTAACGGATTCATGTCTTATACGATTTCAGACAGTTTATTTGCAGCACCGGTTGCCAATGATCCGGAACCTAACAACGGGAAATCACAAGCCACCATTTTCGCTGCCGGGAGTACCGTTACAGGGCATGTTGATTACTACTATGACGGCGAGCGCGATTCAATAGACTGGTATAAACTGACCACTGCTAAGGATGGTCAAATCAGCCTTACAATCACTTCGCATAACAGTCAATATGTATATGTACAATTGTATGATAATAATGCCACCACTTTGCTGAATTCAAATTATACCAACGGTACTGTCACCATTAATTCGGATGGATTGGCAGCAGGAGTTTATTATGTAGCGGTCTTTACCTTTTATAATAATGGATTTGTTCCCTACACACTGTCGAACACACAGTCTACCTACGTGAACGATAATGACGGATTGAACAATGAAATTCCAAAAAATGCGGCTACCCTGGGCGCCAATCTAACAACATCGGGACATGTTGGATTTCGTTCGAATGGCGGTGCGATAGATTATGTTGACTGGTGGAAAATCAATTACACCGGAAAGAGCGATATGACGGTTTCGCTGAGTTGGGAACCTGAACTCTGTTGCGGACAAACATGGGTTTTTCTGAAAGTTTATGCTGATACCTCGCAAGCGGCCATTTATGATTCTTATTCCAATTCAGGAAACCTGACTGCGAATTTCACCAACCTGGAAAAGCAATACTATTACGTGAAGGTTGTGATGTATTACAATTATCAATGGATTGCTTACAACCTCACACCCACCTTTACACAAAAGGAGAAAGCAAAGATCGCTTTGCAGTCCTCTGTGTTAGGGACAGACTGCGCGACCAGCTCTCTGACGTATAAATGTACAAAGAGCGAGAAGCCATACACGGTTCAGTTGTTCCGGTTTGGCAAGAAGTATAGCAGGATCCGATTAATGTGAAGAATTCTACACCGTTCACCATCGGCTCGCTGCCTGCAGGCACTTATTATGCAACTGTTTATGGTGATGGCGCAACCGGTCAGGGCAAAGGGACGAGTGAAACGACAGCGCTGGTGCCGGTTCCAACGAATCTTTCACCAGCAACATCAAAGCGGCCAAAGCCACCTTAAACTGGGATACGCTGGAGTGCGTGGATTATGACAGCATCTATTACCGCGTGGTAGGTGCCGGCACCTGGAATAAGATTAAAACAGGCACCAACAATTCAGCTTACAACCTCACCGGCCTGACGGCATCCACGATGTATGAATGGAAGTTGCGGCGCATGTGGTGGATACGCTGAGTGAAAAAGCCACAAGCAGTTATTCCGGTATTGCCACATTTACTACGGCAGCGCTGAAGGAAGGGGATGCCCTGTTGAATGAATCCGGTGTGTTGAGCCTGTATCTCGAATCCTGCAACAGCAAGCACCACCCTGCAGTTTGAGAATAGTTTGGCGGGCGAAGCACTGATAACGGTTTATGATGCGATGGGTAGAATAGTACAATCTGAGCAGTTGCAGGTGAGTGCCGGTTTGATTACCTATGATGAACCTTACAACATTTGGCGCTGGTTTGTACTTGGTAACCCTCCGTATAAACGAGGCTGAACAATCCATCAGTTCTTAAGCAATAAGTAACAGTACAACGTCATCCAACGGCCCGGTAACAGTTAAGTTGGATGACGTATTCATACTAAAAAATTGAGTAAATTGGAAGGTTGACTTTTTGTTAATTTCTTTAATTCAAAATCTATTTTTATGACCAAGACACTTCACACATTGTTCGCTTTATTGTTCCTTTCTTCGATTGGCTGTATGCCGCGGAGTCGGAACCCAATGACGTCAAAAATGACGCTAATACGCTCACTTTGAATGGAAGCAATACCGGTGCAATTGGTATTGCCAATGACGTTGACTGGTGGAAGGTTACCACTACATCGGATGGCAAGCTGGATTTGACATTAGCCGTGAGCAACGGGCTATACTGTTATTTCCAGTTATATGATTATGATGGCGTTACGCTGCTTGAATCTAACTATACCAACGGAACCAAAACCATCTCCCAGGATGGCCTCGCACCGGGTACCCATTATATTTACATCTATGCATTTACGGCCGGGCAGTTACCGGCTTATACGATTTCTAATGCATTGGAACACTGTTGCGCTGGCAAATGATCCTGGGCCCAATGATGTATATACGCAAGCCAGTGTATTTGCACTCAACGCTTCAGTTACCGGTCATATAGGATACTACTATAACGGAGTATCGGATGTGGCCGATTGAGGTGACTACTACTGGCAATGGGAAACTTGACCTGCAAATGATTTCTGATAATGGTCAGTATATTTATTGGAATCTCTATGACGGTGATGGAACTACCCTGTTGAAATCCAGCTACACCAGTGGTACCAAGAGTTCTTCATCAGACGGATTGGCGGCGAATTTACCTATTATGTTTATGTTTATCCATATTATACGGGCGGATTCATACCCTACACCCTGACTTCACCTTTACAGATCCGGCAGTTGCCAATGATGTGGAACCCAATAATTCAAAAGCAAAGCGAAAAACCTTCCATTGAATGATTCCAAGACAGGGCAAGTGGGTTATTATTACAATCATGTTGCTGACAGCGCAGACTGGTATAAGGTAACCACGGATCTCGATGGCGCGTTGAAACTGACAATGACTTCTCATAACGGCCAGTATATTTATTTTAAGCTCATGGATAAGAACGGCACCACTTTGCTCAAGAGTGATTATACCAGCTCTTCCAAATCTTATACTGTAGATGGATTGGCTGCCGGTACCTATTACGTTTGGATTTACCCTTATTATAGTGATGGTTTTATTCCTTATACCATTGAAGATACCTTTATTATGGCGCCGGTCGCCAATGATCCGGAGCCTAACAACGGAAGGCGCAGGCCACTCCAATGGTTGGCGGCACCGTTACAGGTCATGCAGGATATTATTATGATGGAACCTACGACGAAGAGGATTGGTACAAAATCATCACTACCGAGGATGGTCAAATTACCGTTACCATCACTTCGGGCAATGGTCAGTATATCTACTATCAATTGTATGATGATGATGCAGCCACTTTGCTGAAATCGGGATATACCAGCTCCTCTCTCAATCCCATTCCACTGACGGACTTGCGGCAGGTACCTATTTTATAAAAGTTTATCATTACTATGGAACCGGCTTTATTCCTTATACATTAAGCAATTCATTAGCAACTTATACCAATGCCAATGATGGACTGGATAATGATCTTTCCAAAGATGCGCAACATTGGGTGCCAATCTTCCAACTCCCGGTCATGTGGGCTTCAGATTTAACGGCGGAGCAAGAGATGTGAGAGACTGGTGGAAGATCAACTACACAGGCAAAGGTGACCTCACGGTGGCGCTTAACTGGGAACCAAGACTCTGCTGCGGGAAGCCCCTATGTTTACATGAAGATCTATGGTGATACTGCAGCGGCACCCATTTACTCTGCCTATAATAGCATCGGCACGCTTACAGCAAACTTCACCGGACTTGCCAAAAGTATTACTATGTGCAGGTGTATATGTATTATGCAACGGAGGCAACCGGTTATAACATCACACCTACCTTTATTCAAAAGGAGAAAGCAAAGATCACTTTGCAGTCATTCGTTCTGGGTACAGACTGCTCTACCAGTTCTCTGACGTATAAATGTACAAAGAGCGAGAAGCCATACACGGTTCAGTTGTTCCGGTTTGGCAAGAAGTATGGTGATCCGATTAATGTGAAGAATTCTACACCGTTCACCATCGGCTCGCTGCCTGCAGGCACTTATTATGCAACTGTTTATGGTGATGGCGCAACAGGTCCGGGCAAAGGGACGAGTGAAACGACAGCGCTGGTGCCTGTTCCAACGAATCTTTCGACCAGCAACATCAAAGCGGCCAAAGCCACCTTAAACTGGGATACGCTGGAGTGCGTGGATTATGACAGCATCTATTACCGCGTGGTAGGTGCCGGCACCTGGAATAAGATTAAAACAGGCACCAACAATTCAGCTTATAACCTCACCGGCCTGACGGCATCCACGATGTATGAATGGAAGGTGGCGCATGTGGTGGATACCCTGAGTGAAAAAGTCACAAGCAGTTATTCCGGTATTGCCACATTTACCACGGCAGCGCTGAAGGAAGGTGATGCCCTGTTGAATGAATCCGGTGTGTTAAGCCTGTATCCGAATCCTGCATCAGCAAGCACCACCCTGCAGTTTGCAAATAATGAAGCAGGCGAAGCTGTGATGAGTGTATTTGACGCATTGGGAAGGAATGTACAGACAGAACGATTACTGGCTGACAATGGGGTTTTTATTTATGAATTGAATCTTGCTCCAATGAGTCCGGGACTCTATATCATCCGGGTCATGATTAACGGAACGGAACATGCCATAAAACTTGTAAAGGAATAAGCCATAATGATTGATGAAAAAAGCCACTCTGTGATAGGGTGGCTTTTTTTTCTGGTTTGCAGCCCTGTATTTCAAATATGGATTTTCACAGGATTTAAAATGACGAATCTAGTGGTGTATTGGGTTTTCGCTAATGTCAATGATCATCTGAACTATTTAATATTAACGACTTATACCCTTATAAGTCTAATTCAGCTTTGTCCTCATAATGGTTTGCTAACAGGATGAACGAAGAAAGTTGACACTTTAATCCGGATTTTCAGTAGAAAAATCCCGCTTCGCTGCGACCTAGCACTGCTAAGGGTTTGCTCATTTTTTCAAGAAAGGAAAATGTCTCGCAAACCCTATGCAGTGCTTCGTCGGGGTGAAACCCCATGCGTTTTTGAACTGCAAAATGGGGGTTTAAAGAAATTAATTAACAATGGCTGACACCAAAGGGGGAATTCAATCAGCAAATCTTGATACGAATAATAAAGACCAGTCAACGGTGGCCGGTTACCATGATTTTTTGAATGAGTTGGACTTTGCTGTTTAACACTTGTAACAGGTAGACACCGGAATCGAGTGATGAAACATCAATATGAGCCATAGTGCCATGGTGGGTGACAAATACAGACCGTACAATTCTACCGGTCAGATCAGTGATGAGTATCTCAATAGGATTTGCCCCAAAGGAATCACTATTAAGTAGCAAATAATCATTTGCAGGATTTGGAAAGACCTGCATTTTATCTTTAGCCATTAAGCCGTTAATGGTGGTTGGCGTTGCGCATCCTTTTGTGATAATCATCAAAATCAGATTGAACAAAATTGGGCAAACCCAACGCTGCGGAGGCACCTGTATAAGCCGGATCAAGGTTGATTCCATTCAACACAAAGTCGCATCCGCTTCCAGCCGTATCCGGATGGTTGATAATGCCGAGCATAGCGCTGTAAGATCTAACCACATATATTTTCCCATCCGGCGCGAGCTGCAGGGCATATAAATCTGCCGTCGAATTCAGCGTGACCTTCGAATTGATAATGGCCGATGCATCGCCCTGTAACAGGTCAAACTGCATTAGTGTTCCTTCGGGGTTGTAACAGGTAACGTACAGCTTGCTGTCATCAGGCGAAAATTCCACACCATATACGTGAGCGCTCATTGGAATCGTGATAGGATTGGTTACGGTGCCGTCAGCAAGATGGAAATCAAACAATTCCACTGTATCAAGATATCCGGCAGCCAGCGCGAGGCGTCCTCCGCAACCGGCAAATTTCATTTGACCATATGTATTCTGAATCTGCGCAGTGGTATGCACCATTCCACTATAACTAACAACCGGTGAGGTATCGATTCCGGATCCGGAAAGCGCATAAGCATAAAAGGCGTTGGTACCCCAGCCATGAACAACGACCCAGGTTACTGTACCGTTGATATTGGTGACAGCGGTTAGTTTTTCCGTTACAGAATCGAGGAGGAACACATTTTTTTCAATCACATCACCTAAGCCGCCGGAAAGGTTCATATCGACGATGGAATAGCGAAAACCCAGCGGCCCGCCGATTTCATCGAGTGTAAAAACATAATACAAACCATTATTTCCGGGTTGCTTTGCAATCAGCGCAGCCTGCGTGCAGGAGCTTCCTCCATTCAATCCATTGCCATTTGGCATAGCGGCGTGTAACTTGTTCCAGATGGTGATTCCATCAGTATAAAAAAGCAGTGAGCCGGTAGAGTCAGAAACGGCAGAGCAGCCTTCAGGCGTAATGAGTGCACCGTCAGTAAGCACAACGGGAACCGTATCGCTAAAATTCAATCCTGCCCTAACCCCAAAATACCAGTTGTCTGCCTGTTGGGCAGCCGCCCTAAGCGGAAGACTGAAAGCGCAGGTAAGCAGTAAGAGAAACTTCATACCTGAAAAAATGTGAGCTGTCGCATTATATAAAGCTATTAAAATAATGTGGCATTATACTTTGCCAAGAGATAATCGGCAGTCTTGCTCAAAAGAATCAGCAGACAATCTGTTGATTAATCAATACGGAAATCAAACAGTTCATATTCCAAAATGACACGGAGCAACTCCGCCACGCTCCATGCCTGTGCAATGCAGCCACGTGGCGTGTGTGGTTCATCGCCATCAAATATTTCTGAAATGGAACCGATGCCGGCTTCCTTCAAATGCCACACCAGTTGATTGACAGCCTGCTGCGCTGCCGGTCTTGCTTTCTTTCCGTTACAATTGAAGAGCGCGTCAACGTAAATGCCAATCAGCCAGCTCCACACCGTTCCCTGGTGATAAGCTCCATCCCGCAGCAAGACACTACCTTCGTATTTTCCTGCATAATGAACATCGTCAGGAAAGAGGCTGCGCAACCCATAAGGAGTCAGCAGCCTGGCTTGCACCGCTTCCAGTATTTTTTTAGCGTTTTCCTTCCTGATCAACGGAAAGTAAAGTGCAAGAGCAAACAGCTGATTGGGCCGGAAGGAAGTGTCGGGTGATCCTTCGTTTACTACATCGTTAAGATATTGCAGTGTATCGTTCATGAAGGAAGCAAGAAAGTGCTTTTTCATAAGTTTCGCCTTAGCACGGTACATCTTAGCTTCTTTTTTGTTACCGCTTTGTTTAAGCAGCCGTGCATAAATGCGAAGTGCATTATACCAGAGCGCGTTAATCTCCACTGCCTTGCCTATTCTTGGAGTCACTACCCAATCGCCTGCTTTCGCGTCCATCCAGGTCAGTTGTATTCCTTCTTCTCCGGTAAAAAGCAATTCATCTTCTGTTACGTGAATGCCAAAACGGGTTCCCTTGTAATGCCATTGGATGATATCGCCCAGGACGGGCAGGATATGATTCCAGACAAATTTTTTATCTCCGCCGGCATCCAGGTATTTCATCACTGCAATAAAATACCAAAGTGTACCATCGGCGTTATTGTATTCCGGTGAATTTCCTGCCTCATCGGGAAAGCGGTTGGGTAGCATTCCATTACTTACATGTGCGGTAAATGCGAGCAGGATTTTTTTCGCATCATCCAGGCGGTTCGTTACAAGGCACAAGCCCGGCAGCGCTATCATGGTATCTCTGCTCCAGTCGGCGAACCAGTGGTAGCCGGCTATAACGGTCTTTAGATCATCATCCCGCCGAACAACGAACTGATCAGCGGCAAGAAGCAGTTGGCGGATCACCTCACTTTTGATGCCTGGGGCAGCAATGGTTTTACGCCTTTTAATTTCAGTTGTCAGCATTTCCGCAACATTGCCGGTGGTTGGATGCTTAGAAGAAATGATGACACAGATTTTTTGTCCTTGTCGTAAGAAAATGTTGAGTGCTCCCGGGGAAAAAAGATCTTCGCGGCAATCGAGCCCGCGTTCCTTTTCTTCCGTATATTCAAAATTCCTGTACCAGGCAGGTGCATGATGAAAGACTGCTTCATCAAGATGAATAAATACCTCTTTGCTCCCGCCATCAAATTGTTGTGAAAGAGTGCCTGCCGAAAAAACCGTTGACTGATCAGCAACACTGATCTCTGACCTTAGTTGATGATAACTTCTTGCTGCTATCAGCGGTGTCAGTTCCAGTTTAAAAGGTGCAGCAGCTTTCAACACTTCATACTCAATCAGCGTAGTATTTTCGCCATACAGCATGATGATGCTTTTTTTCAGCTGCACACCGCCTGCTTCATAAATAAATTCAGGGAACAGGTCTTTTGTGAATGAAGTCAGATAGCGGTATCCTTCGGGCGAGACCACTTCACCATAATTGTTACAGCCCAGTTCAAATCGGTTGCCATCCGCCACAATGGTTTCTTCCAGTTTGCTAAGTAATACCATCCGTTCCGCCGGTGGTGCGACAGCGGCAACGAGTAAGCCATGATATCGCCTGGTATTGCAACCGGTGAGGGTTGAACTCGCGTAACCGCCCAATCCATTGGTCTCAAGCCATTCACTTTTTATGGCGCGGC
The DNA here is from genome assembly GCA_044227805.1 of Chitinophagales bacterium. GTDB lineage: Bacteria > Bacteroidota > Bacteroidia > Chitinophagales > UBA10324 > JACCZZ01. The sequence goes on from JBGAWA010000046.1 coordinate 9,044, forward strand.
TGTAATCCTCTAAAAATTCTTTTTCCTTAGTAAGTTTCATTTTGTATATGCATTTTCATCCTGAACTATGGTTATGATAAGTTCCTGTCAATAAGCTACTCCGTCACGCGTTCAAACATCTCCACAAACTTGAGCAGGGAAGGAATATTGCTGACTTTTATTTTTCCAAAGAGCACTGCCATTTGCGCATTGGTGCGACCCAGTTCCACGTCTTCATAAACGGCATCTGTAGAGGTAATTTCACATTTAGGCTCACCGTTTAATCCGTTATCAACAGTACATACTCCATCTTTGACTTTCACGGTGAAATCGCCGCCATGATCCCCCGAAATTTTAAAATGATAAACCAGATCAAGCCCTGCACCAAAGCCCGGTTTTAACCGATTAGGTAATGATTGAATCATTTCTGCTGCCGTCATGTGAAACTTAGTTTTTTTTGAATGAAGGATGACCGATTAGGTAATTTACTTTTAGCCCCCACCTGTTTTTTACCTGTCCTGATTTCCAAATGTAACTATTGGGCGCAATTTGATGCGTGAGCGTATGCAGTTCAGGAACAGTGTAAAAGCGGGTGACCGACACGGCGCCATCCCAAAGCGTACATAACGGAATCAAAGGAATAAGATAGGTGAACAATAACCTGCTCCAACGGAATGGTTTAAAAAAGGGGGTGAGGAAAAAAAATGCAACGGGTTGTATCAGCAGCACACCGAAGAGAATGGTGAGAATGCCCTTATTGCCCGCATCAAAAATTCCGATAGGTACATTATTCCTGATTGCGTCAGACAGTATTGCTTTCGCTTGCTCCGGCCGGAAATGATGAAAGGAGGAGAACAGAACACGCATGCCTTTCAGTCCTGCCGCCACATTTAATGCATTCACCGGATCCTGGATGAAATCAATTTTCCCATTGGTAGCATTCTTCAGCTTTGTATAGGTCGCGACATTAGGATACAAATCGCTAAGGATAATTTGCGGATGACAGTCTATCGCTTCCAGGTAATCGAGCATTTTCAGCACACCGCCGCCGCCGCCTGCACAAAGTTCGAGCAGTTGCGTGGTTTGCTGAAATGACAATGTCTCTTTGATGAGTGGTGCCACCGGTTCGTAAAAGTGTGTCCATGAAATGCCATGTCGCAAAAAATCCATCATGCCTTCCCGCACAACCTGTGGAAACCAGGGGAGATCTTCGAATTCGAAAAGGTGGGGCACGGAATGAAGGTTGAAAGATTGATAACAGTTAATTCATGGCTACGAAAGGTTGATTCCAGTTTTCAGTTTCCTGAGTATTATTACTTACCAGCCCAGTTCATTGATCAGCAGGAATCAATAAGAGCTCGCCTGATTTTTTGGTTTCTATTTCTTCTTCGTTCATCATTTGCAACCGGTATTTCCCGATGTTGTACAGATGAAACTGATCGCCGTAATGCGGGCTCATTGGGTTACCGGACTGACCGGACGGGTTGACACTGATCGAATGCTCCACATCGCTGAAGTCGAGCAGGATACGCATGGCAGGACCATAAGATGACTGGAATGTTTTCTCTCTCGTCAAAGGAAATCCGGTATTGTTGATTACTTCCAGTCCTCCTTTTACCGGTTCCGGGCCGACATTAAACAGCATGTCCATTGGTTTTTTTTTGCCAAATGGATGTGATTGCTGGATAGTATGCACACTGCTCCACCTCCATTTTGATACATCATGGCCGAGTTCTCTTCTTAATTTTATAATGGTACTGTCAAAGGCAAGTTGAAAAATTGCCTGGCGTGTTTCTTTTTTGTCTGCGGTTTTGATGTTGTCCCACCAGGGTGAAAGCTCATTCAATGGCAATACATTAGTGGTAGCACGCATACACCAGGTTGTGCTGAACACATCAAAATCTTCTTGTCCCAATTCATCGGCCATGGTATTGAACAGGAGGTAGGTCAACATGGTATAAAAGACAGAAGGTGCAATATCATTTAGTTCATGGCGGCCATCCCATGTTGCCAGCGCAGTAAGAGCAGCTTCTTCCACCGATCCGTCAGCGTATTTTGTAGCTGACCTAACAACAGTTGCGAATTCTTTTGCAATAACAGGTTTTGTTGGTGAGGTTACGTCTGTTTGAACGCTTTGCATTTCTTCCAGCGACCATTTTGTTTTTTCACTGATCAGCGAATTCAGCCGTTTCGCCCGGTCTTCAGGATAGAAGTAGCCTGACAAGAATATCCCGTTGATGGTATCAGGTTGATTGTTGCAGGAATAGACAAAACCGGAAGGTGGGTTTTCCGCATGCGGATTATCGCTGAAAGGGTAGTATTCCGCCTCATTCAAGCCGCTGCTGCCATCGAGAAATAATTTTGTATCAACTCCCGGCGGATACTTCGTCATCTTTGCGGCAGTCCACCAGGCAATGTTTCCATCGGCATCGCCGTACATCACATTCAGGCCCGGAGCATGTACCCATGATACAGCTTCTTTGAATTCTGACATCTGTTTTGCCTTGCTGAAAACATAGGTGGCTTGCAATGTTTTGGAGGGAAACTTTGTGAAGGTCCATTGCAAGGATAAACGGTCCTGTATATCCTGCAGGCCTTTCAGTGCATTGTTAAATACAGGGCCGTGCCTCGTTTCCAATATCCGGAAATGGAAGGGTGCCGCATTTTTCACATTAATGGTTTCCTCCCGTGAACTGGCGGTTTCCCAATGATCCATAAACCAAAACTGCGTTGAGTCGGCAGGATTTACTTTTTCCCTGAACAAATCCATATCATCATTCTCAAACATGGTAAGTCCCCAGGCCGCAAAGCGTGAGTGACCAACTACGCCAAATGGAACGCCGGCGAGAAAGTTTCCATAGAAGCTGTAGCCCGGTGCTTCGAGATGTGCTTCGTACCATACTGAAGGTTGCGAGTAACCGATGTGAGTATCATTGGCAAACAAGACCTTGCCGGACGCTGACCGCGAAGGACCTAAGACCCATCCATTGCTTCCAATCCATGGGGCTACGGGCAGCTGATCGAAAATGAGTGTAATGGCTTTGGAGATATTGGTAACAGCAGCATCCACAACATGTACGGGAATTTTGGCAGTGCCCGGTTGGTATTCTTTTGCAATATCCTGCAGGTAGGCAGTGCCAAATTGTTCCTTTATTTTTTCAAATATGGGATCGGAACGCAGCGCTTCCGCGAAATTAAAGGACATATAACCGATGATGCAGTAAATGTCCTCCGGTGTAAACGCTTGTTTGCTGATTCCCAGTATTTGAAATTCAACAGGTGTTTTTCCCTGTGCTATATACTGATTGATACCCTGCAGGTATGCCATTGCATTTTGCTGGTAGTTAGCGGTATCAGCTTGTAAGTAAAGAGCCGCAGACTTCTTCGCCATCTCTGCAATACCGAGTGTACGGAAAAGACGATCCACTTCCAGCATGTCTGATCCGAAGATCTCAGATAGCCTTCCCGCGCCCACTCTCCGCAACAGCTCCATCTGAAACAAACGGTCCTGTGCATGCACATAACCAAGTGCGAAGAATGCATCTTCTTCATTGCCGGCGTAGATATGAGGGATGCCATATCCATCGTATTTCACACGGACTGTTTTTTTAAGGCCACTCAACTTCTGCTCACCACTGTAAACCGGACGGCCCGACCAAAGAAATAAGTATCCACCGACGATGATGATCACGATCAGCAACAGCAGTATCAGCAGTACCCACCTGAATATTTTCATGCGGTTGTTTATTAAAGATGTGAATTTGAGGAATTAAGCGGAGAATATACGGATGCCATTTCATTTGCCAGGGTCAAAAAAAATTTTGCGAAAGAAATTTAAGCTTCCGGCATTTTTACAACACTATAAATATTCACCGGTTCCTTTTTGCCTTTTAGTTCATGTGAGCCGAGTAATTGAACCACAAGGTCTTCGGCGGGAGCCAATTGATTGCGCAGTTGTTCAGATATCAGCAGGTTTTTTTCGTATTGATTACATAATCCCTGGATGCGTGCTGCAGTATTGACAACGTCACCATGATACGTGATCTCTTTTTTTATTTCACCTACTTCTGCTACCATGACCAAGCCTGCATTTGCCCCGCCTTTGAATTCCGGCACTACACCGTATTTCGCCAGGTAATGATCGGATCTTGATCGCAGCTGTTCATTAAAGGCAAATGTGATGCGAAGGCAATTATTGTTAAGCAGCCCGTTTTTTAGTTTCCAGGTAAGAATGGCTTCATCACCTGCATACTGGCAAATTTCAGCCCTGTATTCTTCAATCTGCGTAGCGAGGTCATAAAAGCAATCTTGTATAAGTTCACTGAAAAGTACATGGCCAATTTTTTCGGCATAAGTGGTGGAGGAGCGGAGGTCGAGAAAGAGAAAAATCCTGTTTTCCTGTTGCGGTTTAAAATACTTACCCAGCATCATCGGCAAGAGTATGCCTGGTCCGAACTTCTGATTCACCTGCTTGATGAAGCTGATGAGAAAGGAAATGAACAGCGCATAGATAAGTATGGAAATCAGGAAGCCCTGCTGATAAAATTCACGCAGCTTGATCAGCTCCTCTTGTATACTGAGCCTGTCAACAAGTCCTGTGAAGAAATGGATGATGGAAACTACCAAAACTATGGTACCGATATAGATCAGCCCTTTTATCATCACCAGGAAGCCGAATGAACGTTTGCGAAGACGGCTATGAGACAAAAAGATATCCAGTATGCCCAATACCAGCCCAATGATCACTCCTGCAACAGTACTTTGAATAAAGACAACATGGTATCGGATAGGTTCGATTACCCTGATACGTTCATAGTCAGAGAGACCGACAACACGAAAAATCATGTAGAGCCAGGCGGAAATTGTCCAGCAAACGACTTGAAAGAGTATGATGAGCCGAATGTTACGCGAATGCATTGATCAAGTACAAATCATTATAGTCAAATATAAATATTAATGAGTGAAATAAATTGCCCTTCATGGATAGCGATATGTTCTTCCTGTCACAACTTCTGGTTGGTGATAATTTTTGAATCAGAAGTATTTACTGGTTTGGTCGCGATGACAAAAGGTGAAAGGGTTGAATCTGCCAAACCTGCCATCCGGCAAAGTAAAATGCTGTCATTTCAGTAACTTCGCCGGTGATGATCAGGAACAGCAGGCTATTGCTTTTTGGAATAATTATTATGACCGGACAATTTTTGTCGCCGGAAGCAGCCGCGCAATGTCCCATCGGGCTGGAACTTTCGACAGAGAGTATAGTGATCAACGGAGATTTCAGTGCAGGCAATACAGGCTTTGTTTCTGATCATAATTATTGCTCCACACCGGGATGTCTTTTTACGGAAGGACGTTACACGGTGGACACCGATCCTTCAGTTTATCAATCCGCTTTTACCGGTGCGGATCATACCACCGGCACAGGAAATTTTCTCATCGTGAATGGGGCTACTAACGCCTCCTCTGCCCCCTGGTGCCAGACAATTGCTGTTGATCCCAATTCTTTTTACCAGATAAGTTACTGGCTCACTTCATTGGTCCCGCAAAGTCCGGCTTCGATTCAGGTAACATTGAATACTTTTCCTTTTTTTGGACCCACCGGAGCACCCGGTAGTATCAATCAATGGATTAATTTTTCGCAAACATGGACATCCGGTTTGAATACTTCGGTCACGATGTGCCTGGTGAATGGCAACAATGCCGTAGCCGGAAATGATTTTGGTATTGATGACATCACTATGAAGAAATGTGAATGTGCCATGGTGATTGATGCCGGAACGGGTGGTGCCGTTTGCTATGGAGATTCGGTGCAGCTAACAGGCACCGGCGCAACAAGCTATTACTGGACGCCTACCAACAGCCTCAGTTGCTTTACCTGCGATAATCCGATGGCTATGCCGGATGTAACCACTACTTATACCGTTTCTGCCAATGGACCAGGTGGATGTGTTGCAACGGATACCGTTACGGTGATCATACATCCGCCGATTGATATGATGGTGCCTGATGATACAGCAATCTGTTATGGCGAACAGGTTCAATTACATGCGGAGGGAGCGGTTTCCTATCAATGGTTGCCCGCAGCAGGATTATCTGATGCCTTTATTGCGGATCCGGTGAGCACCCCTGATGCCACGATCAGTTATCACCTGTACGCCACCGATCAGTTTAATTGTAATCAATTTGATTCTATTGATATTACAGTGTGGCCATATAGCGGTCCCGTGATTGCTTCTAACGATACGGTGGTTTGTCTTGGTGATGCAGCGTTGCTTTCAGTAAACCAGGCTACAGGCATTCTGTGGACACCGGCTGATTTTTTAAGTTGCACGGCCTGCAGCCAGCCATTATGTTTCCCCGACACAAGTATTATTTATACTGTTACCGTGAATGATACCAACAATTGCCTGTCAGGGCGAGATACGGTGGCAGTGATGGTTGATGATTCCTGTCATATCATCATCCTGCCAACAATGGAACTGCCAACTGCATTTTCGCCCAATGGTGATGGGAAGAATGATATCCTGCATGTACTGGGAAGCGGAATTGTTTCATTGGAATTTATGATTTACAGCCGATGGGGTGAACAACTGTTTGCCACCAATAGTCAGCAGATTGGCTGGGATGGCACATTCAATGGCAAGAAGCAGGAGACAGGCGTTTACGTCTGGTTTTTGCAAGGCAGTCTTACGGATGGAACCATCGTGAAAAAAAGCGGAAACGTTACGCTGATTAGATAATCACTTTGATGCCGACCTCTAACAATCCGGATCTAATGGTAACACTAATTGACAGAATGTAATATTGACTATTTTGCCAACGTCAAAAACAATCCTTCACAACGGCTGAATGGATTCTATCCTGAAATCGCTTACTGTTAAAAATGCCCGTGCATGGCTATCCGGCCGCCATGCAAGAGAGCTGTTGCTCATATTTACTTTGCAGGCCGCGTCATTGATCGCTTCCCTGCTGATCAGTCTTACGATCACCAACCTGTTGGGTGCCGCCGCTTATGGCATATTCAGTTATGGTTTTTCGTGGGTTAATCTGCTGGCAGTTTTCAGTTGCATGGGCTTTGAGCAACTTGCACTGAAGGAATTGCCTGCTTACCGCGTGCAGGGCAAAGTTCAGCTGATGCGTGGTTATTTTAAGTATGCGGCACGCAGAACGATCGTTGTCTCCGTATTGATTTCCATCCTGCTTTTCCTGTTGTCTTATATGCTCCAGCAACCTGGCGACGCCATGCTGAGGACCGGTCTGTGGCTGTCTATACCTGCATTGCCTTTGATTGCCATGATTAATCTCCGCTTTTCCTGGCTGCGTAGTTTTCAATTTACTTCACTCAGCCAGTTTCCAGATAAACTGCTTCGGCCATTGTTGTTGCTATTGTTGACAGCTCTGGGTTATTTTTTTTTCAGGCAATACATGAACGCCGGTGTTGTGATAGTGATGAGTGTTGTAAGTATCCTGATGGCTTTAATAACCGGTGAATATTTCGTGAGGAGAAAAGTGCTGGCTACTGTTTCCGGCGCAGATCCGGCATTTGAAAAGGTGAAATGGAACAAGATTGCTCTTTCGCTTTTCATGGTTAACGGAATATATTTTTACCTCTCTCAGGTGCAGCTCCTGGTTCTTGGATCTTTCTGGGGTGCAGCAGAAACAGGAGTGTATGCCATTGCGGCCAGGCTCTCCGACCTGGAAGGATACATGCTTTTCGCGCTTAACGTGGTAATGGCACCACTGATTTCAAAATTATTTGCGGAAGGCAAGATAGCCGAACTACAATCGGTGATGACAAGAAGCCTTTGGTTCGGGATGTTATTTTCTTTGCCATTAATTTTCTGTTTCCTGTTTTTTCCCGGTTTTTTTCTTGGACTTTTTGGAGATGAATTTGGCGATGGCAGTCTTGTATTGGTCGTGCTCACCATTTCACAAGTGGTGAATTTCGCCACTGGATCAGTAGGCTACCTGCTGACGATGACAGGTCATCAGAAAATTGCTATTCAGCTCCTGTTATCATGCGCATTGCTTACCAGCCTGCTGTGTTTCCTGCTGATTCCATTGTGGGGAAAGGAAGGGGCAGCCATTGCCGCTGGCGTGAATAATATCGTACTGAATGTTGCCCTGTCCATTGCTGTTTATCGCAAGACAGGAATCAATTCAACATTGCTGCGTTTCCGATGAAGGCGACTGTTAAACCAGGATTTTTTATTGTCGGTGCGCCCAAGAGCGGAACTACTTCCGTGTATCATTACCTGAAACAGCATCCGGAAGTGTACCTGCCACGCATCAAGGAACTGAATTTCTTTTGTACCGATCTGCACTTCAGGTTTCCGTTGCTGGATGAGCAACAGTTTCTTGCCTACTACAAGGATTGTAAGAATGAAAAAGCTATTGGCGAAGTTTCAGTTTGGAACCTTTGCTCAAAAGCGGCTGCACAAAATATTTATCAATTCAACCCGGATGCGAAAATCATTATCCTGTTAAGAAACCCGGCGGATATGATGTATGCATTGCACAGCAATCATGTATTTAACGATAATGAAATTATTCCGGGATTTGAAGAGGCGCTCAATGCCCAGGAAGAACGAAAGCAGGGATTGCGGATATCAGCGTCCATCAAATGTCCGGTGGAAGGATTGTACTACTTTGATGTTGGTGCTTACGCCGAACAGGTCAGGCGGTACGTGCAGCTATTCGGACAACAGCAAGTAAGGGTGATTTTGTTTGATGATCTTGCAGCAGATACAAGAAATGTTTATGCGTCGCTGCTGAAGTTTATTGAAGTGGAGGAAGTCATGCCTGATTCCTTCAAACAATACAACGCGAATAAGACCACGCGGAGTGACCTGGTGAAACAACTAACGGTACACACGCCAGCAATGCTTAAAAGCATAGGCAAACGGCTTTTCCCACATCAGTCAGTGCGGCGCGACCGGCTGATGTATTGGTTATGGAAAATAAATACCAGGGAATCGAAACGTCCGGCGTTAGACCAGGAATTAAGAAAACGAATTACTGCCCGTATGAAAGATGATATAAAATCACTGGAGCAATTGATTGGACGTGACCTCTCTCAGTGGCGAGCCTGAGCAGAAACGAGATCATACAGTTTCATAAGATTGGCGCCTACCACTTCCGATGAAAAATGAGCGGCAACATACTGCTTCAGTTTCAGCGGATCATAGTTCAGGTGTGTATCGTACATCTTCATCAGGGCTTCCGACAATTGATCCGGCGCGTTGATATCGATTAACATGCCTGTTTCTTCGGTTATGAACTCCTCCGGTCCGCCGCAGCGTGTTGTGATAACGGGTTTGCCACAAGCCAATGCTTCCGCTGCCGCCATGGAAAATGTTTCAGAAATACTGTTCACCACCAAGAAGGAGCACTCGTTAAGCAGTTCATACACTTCATGGTTCGACAAATAATCATGAAAGAAAATTTTCATGTTGAGCAAGCCCGTTGCTGCTGCTGTGGCATACAGTGTCTGATCGGAAACTGGGCGTACTATATGAAGCCGGGCCTTGGGTACTTTATCGTGAATAACAGCGAAGGTGCGAATGAGCCCGTTAATGTTTTTACGTCCGTCGGTAAGTCCTCCAATCGCGATAATATTAATATACTCCGACTTGTTTTTTTTTACCGGAAGGTCATCATTCACAAAGACCACATTAGGAACGATACGGTAGTTGCCATGAAGACCAAATGCTATCATGGCTTCTTTCAGCGTATTGGAAACGGCAGTAATGATGGTTGCCTGCCTTGCAGCATACTGTGCAAACCATTTCATTGGCGGTAACAACACAGGCAGGTCGTGTACAAAATGGCTGGAGTGTTCGGAGATCAGGAAAGGGATACCATATTTAAAACGGAGGTAAAACGCGAGCAACACCGGACGGGTAAAAATATGAACATGATTAACATCTGGCAGTCCGAACAGTTTCCTGGTTTTCAGCCAGCCAATACGTGTAGCGCTTACATACCGGAAGAACTTGATGATCCTGCCATTGATTTTAGTGGAGACATCATTGTTCCGGTACCAGACACGGATCACGGTATAACCATGTTCAGCAGATATTTCCGAGGCGTATGATTTATCGCTCATCAATGGGTCGGCACCGACATACAACACCGCGAGGTCGGCATAAGCCGCCACTGCACGCGCGTGATTTTCAATGAAGTTACCATCGAGTTTATCTACCCGGTTGGGATACCATCTTGTGATAAACAATATTTTTCTCCGCATCGGTGCTAAGATAATTTTTTTGCACGGAGCCGGAGCGAGTTACCGATCACCATCACATCGGAAAAAGCCATGGAGGCAGCGCCAACGATGGGCCGTAGCCATCCCAGTGCGGCAATCGGAATGGCTATAATGTTATAACAGAAGGCCCAGAATAAATTCTGACGGATGGTTAGCAGCGTATGTTTGCTGATTTTGAATGCTTCCGGTAACAGCCTGAGGTCGTTATGGAGCAGGATAATCTGAGCTGCATCCACGGCAATCTGCGTCGCACCGCTTAAGGAAATGCCGATAGTAGAAGCGGTAAGCGCAGGTGCATCATTGATGCCATCACCAATCATGGCAACAGTGGTTGTCTGCATCAGCTGATGAATGATTTGCAGCTTTTCTTCCGGTGTTTTTTCTGCATGCCATTCATCAATTCCGAGTTGCCTGGCGATGACACCGCAGGTGGCCTGCCGGTCGCCACTAAGCATCACTGATCTGATGCCGGCAGATTGCAGGTATTGCAAAGCGGTTTTGGCTTCCGCCCGTATTTCATCTCTTACCTCTACCATACCGGCAAGCTGAAGGTTCTTCAGCACATATACATTGAAGCTGTCATCCTTGGTGAATGCAGCGGCCACCTGGTACGATCCTGCTTCATAGAAATTTCCTTCCTCATCAAAACCGGAAACAGAGATGCCTTTCTTTTCTGTAACCCGCTGAAGCGGGAAAAGAAAAGCCTCTTGCAATTCTTTTGTAATGCTCACCGCTATGGGATGTGATGAAAACTTTTCCACGCTGAGCAGAATTCCTTTCAACTCATCTTCGGTAATCCCATGACACTGCAGGCGATTGATTTTAAATTTCCCGGTAGTGAGTGTTCCGGTTTTGTCAAACACCACGGTTTTTATACCTGCCAGTGTTTCCAGTGACTGAGCGCCTTTGATCAGGATACCCTTTTTCGCAGCACGTCCGATGCCCACCATTACCGCTGTGGGTGTGGCAAGGCCCATCGCGCAGGGACAGGAGATTACTAATACGCCAATACTGCTCATCAGGCACTGCTGAAAGGGAAGATGAAAAAGAAAGAAGCCGGCAATAAAAGTAACCGCTGAAATCATAAATACCACCGGAACGAAAATGGAGGTAATGCGGTCAGCAAGTCGTTGAATGCGTGGTTTGTTGCGTTGCGCGTCATTCACCAGTTCAATGATGCGGGCAAGCACTGTTTCCTTTCCAACTGCCAGGGCTTGCATCTTCAGCGATCCTTCATACAGCACTGTGCCGGTGATGAGATTGTCGCCGGTTTTTTTTTCAACCGGAATACTCTCACCGGTAATCATGGCTTCATCTGCCCAGCCTTGCCCCCACGTTACGTTGCCATCAGCCGGAATCCTGTCGCCCGTATTGACCAGCAAATAATCACCAGTCCTAATATCATGGTGATCTACTTCAGAGATTACCTCGAATGCCTGGTTTCCGTAAAAGTCAATGCGTTTTGCTTTTTGAGGTTGCAGCCTGCTCAGTTCGGTGACCGCTGAACGGGTTCTTTTCACCGATCTTTTTTCTATCAGGTTGCCCAGCAACACCAGCGTGATGATGGAGGCAGCCGTTTCAAAAAATAAATAGTTGGAATCCTTATAGATAAACAATCCGACAACACTGTAAACAAAGGCAGCGGTGCTGCCGACAAAAATAAGAACATCCATGTTGGGCACACCTTCCCGCAGGGAACCGAAAGCGCTTCTTCCAAAATGAAGGATCCCGATCATCATCACTGGAATACACAACAAGAGTTGTACAACTGGGTTGTGTAACATGGGCCATGGCAATACCATGTGAAGCAGCAAGGGAAACGTAAATGCCAGAGCGCAATAGAATTTTACTTCCAAGGTTTTTAACCAATCAGGTATAAGGGGTTTAGTACCGGATCCGGAAGCCTGTTGTACATGATAACCCACTCCTTCAATGCCTGTTGATATTTCATCAGCATTAAAATTTTCATCCGCTTGAAACTTTACGGCTCCGGAAGAGAAGTCAACATACACGTCATGCATGCCGCGTTTCTGCAGGAATTTTGTCACAGTCATGGCGCAACTGGAACAGGTCATACCTTCCACCTGCATGATAATTTCTTTCCCGCGAACCTCAGATGCCATAGGATGCTGTTTCAAACTGTATGAAAAGGATGATTAATGCTGCGTATTTTCCTGTAGCCATCAACTAACCCGGATTCTTCTATGAAAAGATCCCGCTTCACAACAACTAAGAACTGCTAAGGGGTTACTCATTTGACAGGAAAATGTATTACAAACCCTAAGTGGTGCGTTGGGGTTAAACCCAATACTGTTTATAACTGCAAGATGCGGGATTTCTATTGTTGTCGTAAAATTACCCAATTTAGCCATTGCGAATCTGATTCATTCATCGAACCCATCATAATACGCAATAACATGAAAACTTCAACAAAAAATTCCCGCCGCGAATTTATCAGGCAGGGCACTTTGGCAGTAGCCGGAACCATGAGCATGATTTCCCTCAACTGGCATTCATCTGAAGCCGCGCCTTTATTGGCTGATGAATCTTTTTATCCTGCCGATGATGGCGCATTCAAGCTTGCTCCGTTGCCCTATGCTTTTGATGCCCTTGAACCTTATATTGACGCAAAGACCATGGAGATACACTATACAAAGCACCATCAGGGTTATGTGGACAAATTAAACGCTGCCATAGAAAAGGCGCCTGAGCTGAAAGGAAAGACACTGGAGACATTGTTGTCAGGCATCGATAAGCTGCCGGATGGCTCAAAAGCATCCATTCGTAATATGGGTGGCGGACACTGGAACCATACTTTTTTCTGGCAGGTACTCGGCCCTAAAACTGATGCATTGCCAACAGGTAAACTGAAGGATGCCATGGTAGCCAAATGGGAAACCATGGATAAGTTCAAAGAGGAGTTCAGTAAGGCAGGTATGGGTGTTTTTGGATCAGGCTGGGTATGGCTGCTGACGGATAACAGCGGCAAACTATCCATAGCGACTACGCCTAACCAGGACAATACGCTGATGGATATTTCAAAGGAAAAAGGAAAGCCGATATTCGGTATTGATGTTTGGGAACATGCCTATTACCTGAAGCATCAGAATAAACGGGTCGACTACCTGGCTGCTATCTGGAATGTGGTGAACTGGAATAAGGTGTCTGACTTATATGGTGGTTAGTGGTAGAGAAAGCGGAAAGGCTCTTCGGCGGCATTCGGATTTATAACCTTGCAATGTTTAATGCAAACAATCTGCCTTCTAAAAATCTGAACCTTTACCGATTTCATTTATATTTGCAGCCTTAGACGGTGGTTGTAGCTCAGTTGGTTAGAGCATCAGTTTGTGGAGCTGAGGGTCGTGGGTTCGAGCCCCATCATCCACCCGGAATAAAAAGGCTGTCGGAAGACGGCCTTTTTTATTTGAGTTATACCATGATTGGATTGCGGCTTAACTTTATAAGGGCTGTCTCATTTTTCAACGCTCATTTTGCAGTGCAAAACAGCAGTAGCATTTTCTCCGGCTTAACACAGCTTAGGGTTTGCTCAATTTTTATTACCAGGAATATGTTCCACAGAGCCTAAACAGTGATACATCAGAACCGAACCCGGTTCAGTTTTGAATCGTATTAGCCGGAAGTTACCAGCCTTGCCATCTTAAAAATGCAGATTCGCAACAAACCGATGGCAGTATAATTATCTTGCCGCACTTTATATGACAGGAAGGAATCACTACTCGTCTTACCGGAACATCTTCCACATTGCCTGGCCAATCATGCTGGGCTCACTGGGGCAAAATTTTATCTACCTGGTGGATACCTCCTTTATCGGCCGCATTGGTGAAACGGACATGGGTGGAAGCGCCATTGGCGGCATCTATTACTTTCTGCTTTTTAATATCGGTTATGCCATGAATATTGGCATGCAGGTAATGATAGCGAGGAGAAAAGGGGAGGGGAATCATGCAGCCATCGGTGAGGTGCTTGATCATCAATTGAGAATGATTTTGTTGCTGGCCGTATTGGAGTTTGTGCTGATGCACTTCTTGTCGGAAAGGATGCTGGCCGTTATCATTCAAAGCGATATCATCCTGGAGAAGGCTAATTACTTTTTACATTATCGTTCTTATGGTATTTTATTCGGCCTCCTCAATTCCTGCTTCATGTCTTTCTTCATTGGTATTGGAAATACACGCGTCACGGTGTGGACAACCGGTGCCATGGTTGCCATCAATGTATTTTTTCTATACTGCCTGGTCTTTGGCAATTTGGGGTTTCCTGCCATGGGAGTCGGCGGTGCCGGCCTCGCTTCTGCTATAGCGGAGTTTTCCGTCACCATTGTTTTTGTGATTTATTTCCTGGTGAAGAAATTCAGAATGGATTACCATCTCTTTCAGTTCACAAAAGTTAAGATCGCTTTGATGAGCAATATGCTGAAACTGGCCACTCCGCTGATGTTTCAGCAGGTGATCAGTGTAGGTTCCTGGTGGTTGTTCTTTCTCGCGATAGAGCACATGGGTGAACACCCTTTGGCTATTTCCAATCTTGTGCGCGGCCTCTATACTTTTTACGGTATCCCGGTCTGGGCGCTCGCATCCACTGTAAATTCAATGACGAGCAACTTGCTGGGACAAGGCAGAGCGGGTGATGTGATTCCGCTGATCAGGAAAGTCTCTCTTATCAGTATCGGCTTTTCCATTTTCTTCGGATTACTCATCAATCTGTTTCCTGTAGCAACACTATCGGTTTATACCAACGACAGAGCGTTGATTCTCGACAGTATTCCCACCTTGCGGACGCTGACCGTTGCGATTGTGCTGTTCTCCTTTTCCATTCTCACCATTTTTGCGGTGAGTGGTACCGGCGCAACGCGTGTTTCATTACTGATTGAAATAGTTGCCATTGTTTTTTACGTTACTTATACCTTGCTGGCTGCCGTGATGCTGCATTGGAGCCTTCCCGTGATATGGCTTGCGGAAGCTATTTACTGGATCGTCACATTTCTGTTGTGCGGCTGGTATCTCAAAAACGGAAAATGGATGGAAAAGAAGGTTTAGCTTGTTAACCCATGTTGCTGAACTCAGCAGTCTTTCCAGTCATCCGTTACAGCGGTCAGCTTAGATGATTGACAAAGGAGACCAGACGATTCCTGTACCGCCTGTTGTAAAATAAATTGAATCATGCGGGATTTTTCAATTGTAGTTCCAGGGTTGAATAGAAAAACAGTGCTGAAAATAAACTGAACACGATTTCATTTAGAACAAATAATGGTAAAACATTCCTTTCTAAATCCGACAATGGGTAAGAAGTTAATTTCATTTCTTTTATGGATTTGCATGAATCATGCAATCGTTAAGGCTCAGCCGGCAGCCGGTAAATATGATTTTGCAGGCGACATTGATTATTTCAGCCATCATCTAATATCCGGCCATAAGAATTTGTATTCCCATATTGCCAAAACTGAATTCGACAGCCTGATCATTGATTTGAAGAAAAGAGCCGCTGATTTAACATTCGAGGCCTTCATCGTCGAATTGTTCAGGATCAATTCGAAGATAGCGGATGAGCATACACGGATCAGCCCTGTTTTCGAAAAAGCATTTCCTTTTCGTTTTGACTATTTTGATGAAGGTCTTGGAATCATTTTATCCGATAGCAGCCACCGCCGTTTTTTGATGTGCCGTGTGCTGGCGATCGACAATCATCCGATTGATACGGTATTACGACAGTTCACCGGTATCCTGAAGAAGGATAATGATTCCTTTATTAAATTTTGGGTGGCAGCTTATTGCAACAAGCCGCTTATTTTACGAGGCCTGGGGCTTATTGACAGTCAAGAGCAGGCTACCTTCCGGTTTCTCACTCCGGAAGGAGATACAATAACTGATATTATTAAGTCAGTACCTGTCGCCGAGGTTACAGCGCTGGTGAAAGCGGAACCGCTCAGCCGTATTTTACCCTATACGAGAAGTGATTTTTACTGGTATGAATATGACTCGCTTAACAACACTATGTATTTTGACTATGCTCAATGCGCGGAGGACGGGAAACTCACCTTCAAAGCGTTTAACCGCACATTGTTCACGGAGATAGCACTCCGCAAGCCGGGCCGGCTGATTGTTGATTTACGGGTTAATGATGGTGGAAATTCTGCCGTGTTGCAACCTTTTCTTGAAAGTATCAAAGACAATTATTTAAATACTAAAGGAAGTCTGTATGTGTTGGTCGGAAGGAATACATTTTCATCAGCTTTGATGAATGCTATTGATTTTGCCCGGAATACCAATGCAATTATTGTAGGGGAACCTACCGGTGCCAATATCAATCACTTTGGTGAAGTGAAAAGCTTTCAGCTTCCCGCTTCGAAGATTACGGTTTACTATTCCACTAAGTTTTGGAATAACTGGCCTGGTCATAACGGGCCGCTTATTCCGGATGTCGCCGTCGGCCATTCATATTATAAATTTTTGAATGCTACCGATGAAGCGATAGAATATGTTTTGAAGCAGTAGCATCGTTTTCTCTTATTGCTGTCAGTACAATTCGAGCAGCATGTTCTTCCGCCGGAAACGGCGAAACCAACATGAATTAGTAATGGGATATGTATAAAGCGTTCAGCTGCATCAAACTTTTTTTTCCAGTGCTTCAATTCCATCTGATAAGCTTACCGGTGCATCAAGCATACGGCGATGGTAATTGATTTGTCCAACGTGGTACTGAAGGTGGGCCAGTAGTTGAATCAGTCTTTCAGCAGTTATTTTGGCAGGTTTACCGTCTTTCAGCGGATATTCGCCGAAGAGCTGTTCCTGCGTAAGGTTGCTTACCGTAGTTTTTACGCTATACGTCAGCTCATCAATACTCTTCATGATGGCGGAAGTTGGCACATTGCGGTCATTGAATTCCGCATCGCGGTTTCTGACAAATCCGGTGTTCCCAAGGGAGGCACCAATAAAATGGCGTAAGTTGCCCACCAGGTGAAGCGCCAGGGTGCCACCTGAATTTTTGATATCACCTTTCACCTTCCAGACGTTTTCTTTATGGGTATAGCTGTTGACTTCATTTTTCAACTGAATCAGCGCGTTTTCAAACTGACCGGCGAGGTACTGTTGCAGCATAAATTGGAGAATTTAGTAACCGTAAAAATACAAGTTCAGTACAATTCCATGAAACCGATTTAATTCTATCTTAGCGACCATCTTACACAATGAGTGCAGGAATTAATCTAAACTATATGACCAAGGCGAAATTTCAGCAGCTGGAAGAAAAAATTGCAAAGGCGCTTGAAGGTGGAGGTGCCAAGCGTATTGATGATCAGCATAAGAAAGGAAAGCTTACTGCGCGGGAGAGAATACAGTTGCTGATGGATGAAGGTTCGTTTGAAGAGGTGGGTATGTTTGTCATGCACCGTTCAGCGGATTTTGGGATGGAGAAAGAAGTGTATCTCGGCGATGGAGTAGTGACCGGCTACGGCACCGTGAATGGCAGGATGGTCTATGTATATTCTCAGGATTTCACGGTCTTCGGCGGATCACTGTCTGAAACACATGCGGCTAAAATAGTCCGCATTATGGAGATGGCATTAAAAAATGGAATTCCGGTAGTAGGCCTTAACGACAGTGGTGGCGCGCGCATACAGGAAGGAGTGGTTTCTTTGGGTGGATATGCCGACATCTTTTATCTCAATACAAAGGCATCCGGCGTTATTCCTCAGCTGTCAGCCATCATGGGTCCCTGTGCCGGCGGTGCCGTGTACTCACCAGCCATCACTGATTTTGTTTTGATGGTTGAAAATTCATCTTACATGTTTGTCACCGGTCCTAACGTGGTGAAAACAGTGACACATGAAGAAGTATCCTTTGAAGAACTGGGCGGTGCCATGACGCATGCAACAAAATCGGGAGTAACGCATTTTACTTCGGGCAATGAAGCGGACTGCATTCAAAGAATAAAAGATGTGTTGTCTTACCTGCCACAAAACTGCGAGGACATAGCGCCGGCTTATCCTTATGAAGCAGCAGATGAACGCCGGCCAAAGCTCAACACTATCATACCCGATAACCCGAATCATCCTTACGATATCAAAGATGTGATTGACGCCATTGTTGACCAGGGAAGTTTCTGTGAAGTGCACAAGGACTTCGCGGAAAACATGGTAGTGGGTTTTGCCAGAATTGCGGGGAGGAGTATCGGTATCGTAGCCAATCAACCGGCTGTGCTGGCCGGGGTGCTTGATATCAAAGCTTCTTCGAAAGGTGCAAGGTTTGTCCGTACCTGCGATTCATTTAACGTTCCGTTGCTGGTGCTCGAAGATGTGCCTGGTTTTATGCCGGGTACTGACCAGGAGTGGAATGGCATCATCAGCAACGGTGCAAAATTGTTATACGCATTTTGCGAAGCGACGGTGCCACGTGTTACTGTTATCACCCGCAAAGCATACGGCGGGGCCTACGATGTGATGAACTCCAAACACATTGGAGCAGATATGAACTATGCATGGCCCACCGCTGAGATTGCCGTAATGGGTGCGAAAGGCGCGGCGGAGATTATTTTCAGGAAGGAAATTAATGCTGCGCCGGACAAGGAAGCAAAGCTGCAGGAGAAAGTTGATGAGTACGCAGAGAAATTCGCACACCCTTATGGAGCCGCTGCACACGGATACATTGATGAGGTCATACGTCCCGATGAGACGCGCATTAAACTGATCAGGGCATTTTCACTACTGGAAAACAAAGTAGATAAACGTCCAAGAAAGAAGCACGGAAACATTCCATTGTAAAGGAGTCATGCGGCAGTGTAACCCGCGCAAAATGCATAGTTTGCAGTTCGAAACGGCAATTGCTTGATCACGGACCCATGTCAAAAAAACGCTAATGCCCGAAACCCTCAGCGAGCTGATAAGGCGAATCCTTAACCCGGTTATTTTTGGAAATATTGTTATTGCAGTCTGTGCATTGTTGCTTTCGCTGGAAACATACCTGCAGTTGCAGTTGCCTGTCCGCCTCGACGGCTTGTCGATGTTGGTTTTCTTTGCAACACTTTCACTTTATAATATACACCGGCTGTTGGTGGTATCGCGCCTGCAGCAACACGATTATAGTATAGTGACTGCCTGGGCCGCTCAACACCGGTTCACCCTGTTCATGCTTTCTTTGATCGGTGCCGGTGGCGTCGCATTTTTTATTTTTCAGACATCACTGCTGATTTTTGGGATATTGGTAGTGCTCGGTGTAGTTTCGCTGCTGTATGAGTTACCGCTGATTAAAACCACAAGCCGATTCAGGAGTCTGCGAAATCTTTGGATCCACAAAGCATTTATGATCACTTCGGTATGGACCCTGGCAACCGCTTTTCTGCCGGCCATGCATGCACAGGTTCTGCTGGCCGATTATAATCTATGGCTCGTACTCGCTGAACGTATGTTATTTATTTTTTTGATAGCTCTTTGCTTCGATGCACGTGATGTTGCATTTGACAGCCGTGAAGGACTGAGGACGATTCCAATACTTTATGGCCCTGTAGTGACACAACATCTGTACAAAGGTATCAGCGCAGCCTTGGTGATGGTAGCGGTCATTCATTATTTTATTTTGTCACACGATTACGGTACAGGTATAGCCATGATCCTCTCTGCCGCTATCACTTATCTTGTCATTTCCCGGACGAATACCAAGCAGTCAGATTACTTCTATATTTTTTTTGTTGACGGAATGATGATACTTCAATTCCTGCTGGTGGCATTGATGGCTTTCTTGTTTTAACGCTGTCATCGCCTGGCAAGGCAACAGGAGGTTTTTTATTTCTGGTTGCAATATGAAACGTAAAATACATCCACATGACAGCAGATGATACACTTGGACTAATAGCAGGGGCACTCACCTCTATATCCTTTTTACCGCAGGTAATAAAAACATGGCGGTCGAAATCGGCGACGGACCTGTCGCTTAGCATGTTCGGAATATTTTCTGCGGGCATCACCATCTGGCTTATTTACGGCATCAGGGTGGACAATCTTCCCGTTATTGCAGCGAATACTATTACACTGATACTTTGCCTCGTCATTCTGTATTTCAAAATTAAATTCAGGTGATTCTTTATTTTCTTTCGAGAATGGCATTGGTGATACGGCTGATGCAAAGCAGTTTCTCCTGTTCATTATAAATTTTTATCTCCCAAACCTGTGTGCTTCTGCCTAAATGAATGGGTTTTGCCACACCGGTAACATAACCGTCACGGGCCGATTTTATATGGTTCGCATTAATTTCCAGTCCAACCACTGTTTGGGTATTCGAGTCAATGCACAAGACGGAAGCTACACTTCCAAGCGATTCGGCAAGTACCACGGAAGCACCACCATGCAATAATCCCATCGGTTGTTTCGTGCGATAGTCAACAGGCATGGTTGCTTTGAGATAATCTTCACCAGCTTCGGTAAATTCAATGCCAACATGCCGCTGCATGCTGTTGTTATGCCATTCATTAAGTTCCTTAAGATCAATTGGTGATTTCCAGATCATGATTTAGATAGTGATTTTCTGAGACGGATCAAGTATTAATTGGCCAAATGACATTTTGTTGTCACCGGTAGCTATGCGTCATCCTTCCCGCTGATAACAGTGCGTTGCTCCTGCGAATCGTGAGATCATTTTTTGTTCATTCCACTGCTTTTCCTATAGAGCAACGGAACAGTTGCAAAAAAACCAATAGCTGCCGCCAGTGTTGCATAGGGTAAATAGGTTTTTCCTTCCTCAAAATATACCCACGAAGTAAACAGCAATGCCAGTCCTTCCAAAAAATGGATGCCGGTACCAAGCAGCCTGTTGTGTTTTTGCTGCCTGCTGTCGTATAACACATAGCCAATGATGGTAAGGCCGGAAATCAATATGATGCTGCCGATTACTGTATGATGATCAGTCAGTTTTGCATACCCTTTCAAGGCGAGCGCCAATCCTGTCACGGCATGCGCCAGTGTACGGAGTTTGTGCTTTAAGATCGACATATCTGTTGGGTGAATTTTTCAAATGTAACAAAATTATTCCCTGTTCATTTGCGGTTACGGGATGCGGCTGGGATGAAGAGCATTATGTAAAGGTCTGAAGTTTTTATTCCATGTTTTTTTGCGGAATGAATCGGTGAAACTTTAAACCCACATTTTCAGCTCAAAACGGCAACGGGTTTAACCCCGACGCAGAACTGCTTAGGTTTGTGAAACATTTTCTTTTCGACAAATTGAGCAAACCTCTAGCAGTTCCGGAATGGTCATTTCCTGAAAAATCCGGGTTAAAACTAAGAATCCGGAATGGTCATTTCCAATCCGGATTCTTCAGCAAAAAAAGCAATTATTCCGCGAGCACCAGCTTCTTTGTAAAAGTCTGATCATCTACCACAATATACAGCAGGAAGACTCCTTTCTGATAAGCTGCCAACTGTATCTCCTGGTGCAGTATTCCATCGGATACCGATACCACTTCTTCGTAAACAATTTGTCCTATGAGGTTGGTGATTTGAATCGTAGCACTTTCACTCAATGGTGAGGCCAGTGCAAGTTCAACAACGAAATGGCCGTTACTCGGATTCGGATACACTTCGAATACCGTATTGTCAGACGTTGCATTGACAGGCGCCGCTGATTTAAGTGGCAGTGTAGTGAACATATCAGTAGGCGAAAAGACCGTCTTGGAAGTACCGCAGATGGTGCGCACTTTCCACTTATACTTTGTGGATGGTGTAAGACCTTTAATGAGAATGGAAGTGCCGGGAGCGGTAACACTCTTCGGGAACCAGGTCGTGTTCGGATGTGCCAGTCCATACTGTATCTTGTATTTAGTTGCGCCGGGTACAGCATTCCAGCTGACCAGTTCACTGGATGATGTGATTTCAGCATGTACAAGACCAGTTGGAATAAAGCAGGATGGCTCATCAACCTGTCCATCACAATTATCATCTATGCCATTCATGACTTCCACCATGCCGGGATTGATGTCGGCATCCATATCATTGCAATCGGTGCTGTCTGTCACATACCCTAATACAGGTGTACAGGATTGAACACTCACCGCAGCGTTTCCATACATATCACCATCAGCATCCTGGTAATAGGCAATAACCGGCAATACCGAGATATCGGTATTTTGTACTGAAGCAATAGTGTCGCAATAGCTGATCTCACTCAATGAATAGGATCCTGAAACATCAACCGAAATGGAAATTCCCGTACTTCCGTTACTCCAGACATATTCGCTTCCTACTTTGGGATTCGTTACGCTAAGTGTCACACTTTCTCCATCGCAAACCGTATCCGCTGAGGCTGTGAAGGAAGGAGGATGGCATCGAAGTTAACGGGGAAGGTATAAACCCTGCCGCTTCGCCCGGTGATATAAGCAAGACAACCATTGGCGGTGATGCTTAAGCGGAAATCATCGGTATTGCCAATGCTCCAATGCACCCAGGTAAGTCCGCAATCGGAAGTGGTGAGTATGATGCGTGATGGCCCACGCAAATCATGTGCAGAGAATCAATCACGATGACGCCGGTGAGATCATAGGTTGTTCCGGAGTTGCAGGGATGCCAGGAAGCGCCGGCATTGTTGCTGATGGAAATGCTTCCGTAAGCGCCCACGCTGCATCCCACACCACCATAGCCGCCACCGGTGAATCCTCCGCCCGGGCAAGTGCATCCGAAAGCGATAGCATAGAGGTTGTAGATCACTCCTGAATTCACGGCGATCCATCCTGTACCGGGTTGGTAACGGCAGATGATGCCGTTATAACCAACGGCCCACAGGTATCCATTCCAATAATTCACACCGTAAAAAGTATTGGTGACAACCGGAGAAATGTTACTCCACAGCACACCATTCCAATACCAGACCTGACCGTTGGTGCCCACAGCATACCCGCTGTTAGGATTGCTGAAATAGATTTGCTGAATATCGCAGCCGCAGGGAATCATGTAGGTGACCCAGCCACCGACGGTTCCCGTATAATTAACCGCAGTAAACCCGCCTTCACCTGCTATCCAGATCGCGCTGTTTCCCTGTATGCCGGTATAACTAACACCGTTAAGATGACAGGTGCAGGGTAAGCCAAGTGAGAGCCAGGTTGATCCGCCATCGCTTGTTTGATAGACTTGTCCGTTTGGCTGCACAATGCAACCATGTAGTGGAGAAATAAACGATGCACGCACCACATCAATGGTGGAATAGGTGGCAAAGGTTGTTGATGAATGATTAAAGATATTCCACACCCTGATCATGTTGGTGATGGTAACGGAATCGGTACATCCGTCTTCGCTTGTCACTTTTAATGTTACGGTATAGAAGTTAGGCGCATTGGCCAGCGTATAAGTATGTGAAGGGTTTGGTTGATCAGACGTAGTGCCATCCCCAAAATCCCACAGATAAGTTGCAATCGTTCCGTTGGTGGCGCTGTTAAATTGAACGGTTCCGCTTCCCGGCAGGAATCGTTCGAGGCTATCAGCTGTAAATCCGCTTAAGGGATCCACGCTGGTTACAACAATAACTTCAGATGTTGCACTGCATCCTGCACCGTCAGTAACGATAACGCTGTAGTTACCTTCATTATTCACAACAATTGATTGAGTCGTTTCCCCGGTATTCCATAAATAGACAGCAGCCTCGCTGGAAGTGAGCATAACTGTGCCGGTACCACAAAGGTTCGTTGAACCGCTGGCCTCAATGATTGGCGTTGCAACTCCTCCCACAATCGTATGAATGGAAGAAACAAGTGTGTCGCAGTAGGCTATTTCGGTAACGGTGTAGTCGCCGCCTTCCGTAACAATGATTGAATTGCCGGTGCTTCCATTGCTCCAAACATATTCACTTCCTACCTTAGGATGGACCACACTTAGCGTTGAAGGACTTGTAAGACAGACGGTATCGTTTGAAACAGTAAAATCGGGAAGAACAGGATCAAAGTTAACGGGGAAGGTATAAACCCTGCCGCTTCGCCCGGTGATATAGGCAAGACAACCATTGGCGGTGATGCTTAATAAATCATCGGTATTGCCAATGCTCCAATGCACCCAGGTAAGTCCGCAATCGGAAGTGGTGAGTATGATGCCGTGATGGCCTACACAAATCATATGCAGTGAATCAATCACGATGACGCCGGTAAGGTCATACGTTGTTCCGGAATTGCAGGGATGCCAGGAAGCGCCGGCATTGTTGCTAATGGAAATACTTCCATAAGCGCCCACGCTGCATCCAACACCACCATAACCGCCACCGGTGAATCCTCCGCCCGGGCAAGTGCAGCCGAAAGCGATCGCATAGAGGTTGTAGATCACTCCTGAATTCACGGCGATCCATCCTGTACCGGGTTGGTAACGGCAGATGATGCCGTTATAACCAACGGCCCACAGGTATCCATTCCAATAATTCACACCGTAAAAAGTATTGGTGACACCCGGAGAAATGTTACTCCACAGCACACCATTCCAATACCAGACCTGACCGTTGGTGCCCACAGCATACCCGCTGTTAGGATTGCTGAAATAGATTTGCTGAATATCGCAGCCGCAGGGAATCATGTAGGTGACCCAG
>JBGAWA010000047.1:0-31361 GCA_044227805.1 Chitinophagales bacterium
AGCAAACCCTGAAAATGATGTTCGATGTGACCCTGAAGATACCATTCCTTTGAGCTGTAGGTGTAGTAAGGGAGCAACTGATAGGCATCCAAATGACCTGACCGGGCGAGAATGGTTTGATTGCCTTCAAAATGTTTCAACTCCACAGCACCCACACTATCATTGGTAATGAATGCGCCGGTGATTAATTGATAATCACCTTCGCCGAAAGTACCCAGTTTATAGTGGCCGGCAACGGCGATTTCCAGTTGATCAAAGTTTATTGCACTGCCAATCCATGGCAGGCCCCGGGTGTAAGAGACCGTGAGCGAAGGATACTTCGAACCGATAATGATCTTTTCATGCGGCCTTGAATAGTAACGTTGCTTAAAATGAACGGTTGCCTTGACACTGATCAGCCAGGCATTATACCCGCTGAAATAACCGGCACTGTCGTTAAAAGCAAACTGCGGCTCATTGGTGGTGAAATGCGTGCCTGATGGCTCGGCAAATGTCTTCGCAGTAGTGTTGACAAGCTCTGTGCGGTGATTATAGGAAGTGCCTGCCGTAAGCTGAATGCCATTGAGCACTTCCTTTGTAACCGTACCTTTCGCATAGTCATTCAGGTAAAGTTTCATATAGTTTTCACCGGCAAACAAGGTATAGATCGTATTGATGAGTGGTGAAATCGGACCGTCTTCATTAAACTGTTCTGCAAAATGCCCACCTTCCACACTCCAGGCAGCGGAACTGACAGGATCAAACAGGTATCGCATGAAAACCCTGGCGGATAGTTCATGATTGGAAAACCCGTAGCGTAATGTTGAACCGATTTTTAATGACTGATTATCTTCCCAATGCCTGGTCATGTTAAAATTAACAGCCGGTGCGAATCCTTCCACCGTATTGTAGTTGATGAAACTCAACAGGCCGCTGGTATGATAGGCTGTTTCGGAAGAACGGCGATAGTAGTGATAACCAAAAATCAAATCAGCGGCTGCAAATTGATTGTTCGCTCGGTCGGCCGAATCAAGATAAACTTTTGAATGCTCAATAACCGAGAGGCTATCCTTTTCGTGGTAATCCGCTGTCTCTTCTTCAGTTAATGGCACCTGCCGGTGGGTAACCCAATAGAGCGAATCCTTTTGATTGGCATCTTCGTTAATCCTCCATACTTCACCATTAAAGAAGTTATCCGGCAGTACAGGATCCAGATTGTATTGCGTAAAGACACCCGCAAATTTCGCCCTCATCCTGAATCCTAATGCATTGATGGCGACATCCATGGTCTGGCTATAAGGCATCCAGGCAGAATCGTTCACAACAGCAAAAGTCTGTGCGAGCCTGAGCGAATCAACAAAATCAAAGTTAGCGTCCTTATTTAACCGCAGGTCGGTGCTGTGTATCCGCCAGCTGTCTTCAACAATGTAGATGTAGCCGCTAAAAACAGCATCGCCTTTTCTTTTCGGTATCACCTCTATCTTATTTACCAGCTGTTGGTCTTCATAAAATGTTCCGGTCAGCTTGTATTTATAATAGAGCAACGCTGTTTCCGCAATAGGCGAAATGAATTGCCGGTTGCTCAGCAATCCCGCATCAACGAGATTTTTATAAAAATTGAAATCAAAATCACTCGCTTTATTCCAGCTGAAGGCGGCAGCATCACCACTCACTTTGGAGGACAGCATAATCTCTTTCACCCGGTCAGGCTGCTGAAAATAATATTGCGATTCCGATTCACTCAGGTAAATAATACCAAGTGAAGAAGAGTCTATTCCTTTCTTTTCCAGGTTATAACCCATAATTCTTTTGGGTGTGCTGTCAAGACGTACCACACCCTTTATATATACATTGCAACTGAAAGCATTGATTTGGCGGAGATAGTAACTTCTTTGTTTGATCGCGGCCTTTATCACACGGTAGGCAGGATCTTCGCCGCCGGCTGTAACAATCACTTCCTTCAATTCAACTTCATCCGGCCGCAGTTGCACATTTAGTACAATAGGAATATGCTCCAACACTACTCTCTTGGTTGCCTGCAGATATCCGACGTAAGAAAATACAAGCTCGTATTGTCCTGGCGGTAATACCAGCTGGTACACTCCCTCTGCATTGGCGGTAGCCCCTTGCGTGGTATGCCTGATATAGACATTGGCATAAGGCAGAGGCCGATTGTTTTCATCCGTCACCTGGCCGCTGATGCTGGCTGACTGTGACTGGAAACAAAAAGAGGTTACGGCAAGCGTTAATAGCAATTGCGGCAAACCCTTTAGGTTTAAATGTTTGGAAAGGAGCTTATTCAACGGCTGGATTTTAATCGTACGATTATTTCGCCGGTTAAGATATCATCGCTGATAAGATCTCCCAACTGATTGCTGAAATCATCAATCTCCAACCAATCGGGCAACACCAGCTTCATATGTTCATATTTAATAAAATTACACTGATAGGCGGCTAAAGCGCTTAACATCCTCAGGCAACTTAGCGTATCGAACAGCAGCTGGTTATTGAATTCAAAACTGATAAACCGGATGGGTGTTTTCAATCCTTTGAATACTTCAGGCTCATATCCCTCCACATCAATTTTACAAAAACGCGGAACGCCATGCTCCAGTATCAACTGTTCGAGCGTAGTAACCTTCACTCTTTCCGTAGTAAGATAGTGTAACCGTGATATGGGCGAATAAGTCGCCGCAAAAAGTGCTGACAGCGTTGATGCTTCTGCTGTTTCCTCGCAGATCATGAGATCATCCTCCTTTTCAATGCTTCCGACAGCACGTTCAATAAGAGTCACTTGACGGTTTCCCGCGTACTTTCGCCGCAAAATTTTCAAACAACTTTCCTGTGGTTCAACGGCGATAACGGTAGCTCCCAGCTTGAGCATTACATCCGTTACTTCACCCACATTGGCTCCGAGATCAAAACACAGATCACCCTTGCTAAAAAACGCCCTGTAAAATGCTGCCATTTCACGTTCCTTAAAGGTCTTCAACAGGAATCGGACAAGGTTCATCAGATTTGATTCTTTGCTGCGTTTAAGCAGAATTAATATAGCAAGTTAGCAAAGGTCAATTTCCGTAAATATTAGGCATTCAACTCATCAATATCAGCACTTCCTGCAGCGCTACGTTTACCCAATTCAATCACTTCAACGCCGGATATTTTATCAGCTTCTATTGCTAAACGTACCAATGTACGAACCTGGTGCAATCCGCTTCTCCCGGCAGCACCCGGATTGATATGCAAAAGATGATGTACTGGATCACGCATGATTTTTAGTAGGTGGGAGTGGCCGGTGATAAACAGGTTCGGCCTGTCTGATTCAATTATTTTTTTCACCCGTGGCTGATAATGGTTGGGATAGCAGAACCATCAATATTCCCATGCACACCTTTTAAAGGTTTGAATGAAGCGAGCGCTGCCGCAACATCATTGCCAAAATCTCCTGCATGCCAGATCTCATCACACTCCCTGAAATACTTAAAAATTGCTGTGTCGAGAAAGCCATGCGTATCAGACAATATACCGATTTGTTTCATGAATTCCGGCCGATCGTTAGTTAATTGCCTTGCGTCTGCATGGCAATACAAGCGAATATCTCCTCCAGCTGCCACGGCTGAAACCAGCGAATATCCTTTTCCTTCTTAAACCAGGTGAGCTGCCGTTTCGCATAATTGCGGCTATGCTGCTTGATCAGTGATACGGCTGTTTCCAGTGTTGATTCACCTCGCAGGTAATCAAACAACTCCGTATAACCAACCGTCTGCAGCGGATTAAGGTGAGCAAACTCTAATAAGGATTTAACTTCCGCTACCAGTCCTGCTTCCATCATCTTATCAACACGTTGATCAATATACTGGTATAACAACCTGCGCTCCAGTTCCAATCCTATTTTTATCGGATGAAAATTTCTTTTTGCCACCTTTTTCTTTTTGAAAGAAGAATAAGGACTGCCCGAGGACAGGCATACTGACAACGCACGCATCAGCCGTTGCGGGTTATTACGATCAACTTCCGCATAATACTCCGGGTCCATTTCTTTCAGCCGCAGTTGCAATGCATTCAAACCTCCTGCTTGGTAGAGGCTGTTGACTTCCGTGGTCGCTTCGGGTTGAACTTCAGGAAATACATCGAGTCCTTCGAGCATTGCCCGCATAAAAAGCCCTGAACCACCTGCAGCCACCACCACATCATGGGATTTAAAAAGTTCATCAAGCCTTACCAAGGCATCCTTTTCAAAATCACCCGCTGAATAAGGCTGCGTAACGGATAAATGACTGATAAAATAATGTGGTACCATCTGTAACTCAAGATCACCGGGCGTAGCAGTGCCAATCTTCATCTCTTTGTAAAACTGGCGCGCATCAACAGAAACAACAGCCGTGTTATATTGCTGCGCGATCCTGATACTCACGTGCGTCTTACCAACCGCCGTTGGCCCAACGACGGTGACGAGGTATTTTTTCACAATAAGTTACTGTATAAAAAAGCTGTATTATTAGTCCTTGTCATCGCCGTCGGTAAAATCACTGCCAAAGTCTTCTTCCGTAAATTCTTCCGATTCAGCATCATCAGGCATATCTTCCACCTCTTCTGCCTCTTCTGCCACTTCTGTTTCCGATTCAGTATCGCCCAGCTCCAGGTCTTCTTCAGCACCCTCTTCTCCCATATTTTCTATATCTACTTCGTCATCATCAATCCGGTGCTCTTCCACATTTCCTTCGTCTGCCACTTTAGTGTAATGAGCAACCAGTTCTTCCTTCTTAAATGGCGACGGACCCTGTTGCCTGGTACAAACCGGATAGATGACTGTCGACTTTTCCGCTCCGGTCAGTGACAACAATTCAA
The DNA here is from genome assembly GCA_044227805.1 of Chitinophagales bacterium. Taxonomy (GTDB): domain Bacteria; phylum Bacteroidota; class Bacteroidia; order Chitinophagales; family UBA10324; genus JACCZZ01. Next base: position 4,828 of record JBGAWA010000047.1, read on the forward strand.
CGAGAAATACAAATTCCTGGTTACCCCTGTATTCATAAATAAATTTCTGATGAGGGTCGTCAATGAGTGCGACCAGCATCGGTATGGGCGAAGCATTTCCTTTTCCTTTTTCCTTCTTCTCAGGCTGCGCGGCAATAGTAATTTGTTTCAGCCGGTGCCAGCTATCATTGCTTAAAAAAAAATGTCCCCCTCCGGTGGCCGGCAGGTTGTAAGACGATATAATTACAGATTCCAGGTCGCTGATGGTTTGCGATGGCTTGATTTCCAGATCGCGGAAGATGCTGTCATCATCTTCATACATAACCCTGAACTTGTAGATTGTCATGCGTACAATACTTTCTGAATGAATGAATGTTAGCACAAAGAAACCAATAAAGCTAAATAGAAAAAAGTAAAGCCTTCAAATTTCTGTGGCGGGTTGCCAACCGAGTTCAGCACCTTTTAAAAGCATAAATTGGAATGCTTCTTCGTAATTATTGGCAATTTTTCCATCCAGAATCGCTTCGCGGATAGCGTCTTTGATGATGCCGATCTCGCGGCCCGGTTGCTTATCGAAAGTTCGCATAATTATTTCACCGGTTACAGGCGGCTGCCAGTTACGCATTTGATCTTTCGCCTCCACCTCCACCATCTTTTCACGCACCAGCTGAAAATTCTGCAGGTATTTCTTCACCTTATGCTCATTCTTAGATGTTATATCAGACTCACATAAAATCATGAGTGCGTCAATGTCGTTGCCCGCTTCAAACAGCAATCGCCTGATGGCAGAGTCGGTGACTTGTTCTTTAGATAGGCTGATGGGCCGAAGATGTAACAAAACCAATTTCTGAACAAACAGCAGTTTTTCATTCAGCGGCAAGTGAAACTTCCTGAAAATAGCCGCAGCCTTTCTTGCTCCCACCACCTCATGGCCGTGAAAAGTCCAGCCATGATCCTTTTCAAATCGTTTTGTATCAGGTTTGGCGATATCGTGTAAAAGGGCAGCCCACCGCAACCAAAGGTCGTTGCTGCGATCTGCCACATTATCGAGTACCTGCAGCGTATGATAGAAATTGTCTTTGTGTCCTTTTCCTTCAAGATGTTCCACTCCATACAATCTGACAAATTCCGGAAAGATAAGCTGCAGCAATCCGCTCTTAAAGAGCAGGTCAAACCCAACGGATGGCTGCCTCGCGCAGATGATTTTATTCAATTCCTCGACAATTCTCTCCTGTGAGATGATCCTGATCCTTTCTTTGTTTCGGGAAATAGCGCTAAAGGTCTCCGCATCAATCTTGAATTGCAATTGAGTAGCAAAACGAATGGCGCGCATCATCCGTAATGGATCATCTGTGAAAGTGAGATCAGGATCGAGCGGCGTCCGTATCGTTTTACGGCTGATATCATGCATGCCGCCAAATGCATCCAGCAACATTCCATAATCCTCATCATTCAAACTGATGGCAAGCGCATTCATCGTAAAATCGCGACGGCCGAGATCTTCCAGCAATGTTCCGTCTTCTACAATCGGCTTGCGGGAATCGCGGCGATAAGATTCCTTTCTCGCGCCTACAAATTCAATTTCAAAATCGGCATGCTTCAACAGCGCGGTGCCAAAATTTTTATAGACAGCCAGCGAAGGCGCAGGAGTAATATGGCTCGCCACCTGCTTAGCAAAGTCAATTCCGCTGCCAACCACTGTCACATCAATATCCTTCGAAGGCCTTTTCAAAACCTGATCACGCACGTAACCGCCTACCAGGTACGCCGGTATACGCAGCTCCTTTGCACAATCGCTCACCACACCGATTATTTTTTCTTCTTCCGGAGACATCGAAAGCGGTATGTATTTTTTTGTGATCAAATCCTTTTTCACTGTAGCTGGGTACTGACGATTGATTTATTTATTGTCTACATGAAATTAACTCTGGCGCAACAATGCTATCCTTTTTGCTGCAAGGAACTGTTTTCTCGCACAATATCGACCATCGTCCGTCTATGTAAATTTCCACTTTCTTCCTTATAGGTACGCATAACTAATGCTGATAACCCATATGCATTTTACAAAAGCCTTCGGCACATTATTTATCAAATCATGCTCAATAACCGCATCATAATAAAAAAGGCTCCCCAAAAATCCCGGGAGCCATTAACACTGCTGAGCCGGATGTGCCAGATTCCAGCGGATCAAAGCCTTTATCGCACAATTCCTACTCATAATACTGTAGCGAGAGAGGGAGTTGAACCCTCGACCTCCGGGTTATGAATCCGACGCTCTAACCATCTGAGCTACCTCGCCAGGTGTAATCCGGATGCGATATCCGGATTGGTTTCATCATCCTGCAATCTTTATTGTATGCAGAATATAAAGCTTTTCTTCATCAATGGTTGGATTTAAAGGCTGCAAATATAATCATTGAAATTTGTTGAGCGCCAACGAAATTATCAAGCCGGAATACCCGAAAAAGTATCACAATGCCAGCTTGGGGATCCGGGAATATCAAGCTACCCTGCCTTGCCTGCCATACTGCCGTTGGTACAAGTTGGACTTTCCGGTTAAAAAATCATGTGCAACTGCGAAGGTGAAACAGGAACGTTTTAAAACGTATAAGCAGTAATTTAATGAATGCAACACCAGGCTGTTAACAGAATAAATGACACAGGCTGACTGCCCTTCAATGATTTTCCTATTTTTGACACGTCAAATTTAGTTCATGGAAGTACTTTCACACCGGATCAACAGACTGGCAGAATCAGAGACTTTGCAAATGGCAAAGCTGAGCCGCGAACTCAGAAGCAAGGGTTTTGATATCATTGATCTCAGCCTTGGCGAACCGGATTTTCAAACACCAAAGCATATCGGTGATGCGGCGAAAAAGGCGATTGATGACGGTTACACAAAATATCCACCCGTAGCCGGTTACCTTGATTTACGGCAGGCCATCTCTGAAAAATTTAAACGAGACAATAATCTTAATTTTTCTCCGGAACAGATCGTAGTGAGTACCGGCGCGAAGCAATCCATCGCCAACGTCATGATGGCCATGCTTGATCCGGGTGATGAAGTAATTCTTCCAAGTCCTTACTGGGTTAGCTACCGGGAAATCATCAAACTGGGGGAAGGCACCATGGTATTGATTCCCTCAACGGTTGAAAACAACTTCAAAATTTCACCGGATGAACTGGAGGAAGCCATCAGTCCTCGCACTAAAATTTTCTGTTTTTCTTCTCCCTGCAATCCTTCAGGCACAGTGTACAGTAAGGATGAATTGAAAGCTTTTGCTGATGTGTTTGCGAGGCATCCCGGCATCTTTGTTATTTCTGATGAAATATATGAACACATCAATTTTACCGGTCATCATGAAAGTATTGCCCAGTTTGATTCGATGAAAGGGCGCGTAGTGGTGGTGAATGGCTGCTCAAAAGCTTATGCCATGACAGGCTGGAGACTGGGCTATATCGGAGCTCCGCTTTGGCTGGCAAAAGCCTGTGAAAAAATGCAAGGACAGATTACTTCTGGAGCCAGTTCTGTTTCACAGCGTGCAGCCCTGGCGGCCATCACCAGCGACCAGTCGGAAACAGACAAGATGGCCGCTGCCTTTCGTCAACGGCGCGACCTGGTGCTGAAATTACTGGCAGAAATACCGGGTATAGTTTCCAATAGGCCGGATGGCGCTTTTTATGTTTTTCCTGATGTGAGTCACTTTTTCGGTAAATCGAACGGGGAGCAGATAATCATGAATGGTGATGACTTTTGCAACTATCTTATTTATCATGCTCATGTCACCCTCGTGCCTGGCGCCGCATTCGGAAATGAAAACTGTGTGCGACTATCGTATGCCACTTCGCAAGAGCATCTGACGGAAGCATTGAAAAGGATAAAAGATGCGTTGCAAAAATTAAAGTGACGGTCATCACAACCATTTTCCTTTGAACATAAGCAAAATCATAGAGCAATTTAAAGGTCGCAGGATTATTGTGGTCGGCGATGTGATGCTCGATGTATATCTGCGAGGCACCGTTAACCGTATCTCACCTGAAGCTCCGGTACCGGTGGTTACGGTGGATGAAAAAGAGGAACGTCCGGGCGGCGCTGCCAATGTCGCGCTCAACCTCCGGTCTTTAGGTGCTATACCATTGCTTTGCGCTGTTACCGGAAAGGATGAAGCATTCCAATCCATTCGTCGCATACTGAAGAATAACAGGATGACAACAGAAGGTTTGCTGACTTCGCCTAACAGGCTTACCTCTGTAAAAACAAGAGTACTCAGCAGGAATCAGCAGATGCTGAGATATGATTCGGAGATGACGGCAGAACTTAATGGTGATGAAGAGAACAGGCTGATCAATAAGGTGACGGATATGATCAGGAAGCATAAGCCGGCAGCACTCATCTTTGAAGATTATAATAAAGGGGTGCTCACCGAAAAAGTGATCCGTGACCTCATCAAAATCTGCAGATCGCAAAAAATACTAACTGCGGTTGACCCGAAAAAGAAAAATTTTTTCGCCTATAAGAATATTGACCTCTTCAAACCGAACCTGCGTGAAATCAGGGAAGCATTCAACAGCGACATCAGTGATATCAACAAGACTGCTCTCACAGCCGTCTCAAATGAACTGATAAAGAAATTATCCAACAAGATTACCCTTATCACACTTTCCGAAATGGGTATCTTCTTTCATTCAGCTAAGGATTCCGGGATTTTTGCAGCTCACCATCGGGACATTGCTGATGTGTCAGGTGCCGGTGATACCGTGATTGCGGTAATGACGCTATGCCTTGCTATCGGGATGTCATTACCCGAAGCAGCTAACCTCGCCAATATTGCCGGCGGACTTGTTTGTGAACATCCGGGGGTTGTACCGGTCACTGCCGGCATGCTGCTGAGCGAGTCTGCAAATAATTGAAGCTGAATGCTGCAAAAACCTGTTGCTGACATCATTTACAAATTGCGGTTGAATCAATTGCTTCTACCCGCCTCTGTCATATTTGTCATGAACCGTTGAATCTTTCCATTTTTGCTGCGGTACAAAAGGAAAATGCATGCTTCGAGCTGATCTCATCTTTATACCGCATTCCTTTACTTAATCTTTTCTGTTAATTTTCGGCCACTATAACTTCAGTTGCATTCATGACGGTATCAAAGAAAAATGTCCCGCTGACAAAAAACGAAGCGAAGTTGTCGCTGGTGATTCCCTGTTATAATGAAGAACAGCGGATACCGAAATTAGTAAGCGGACTGCAGGAATTTGTGAAAAGAGGAATACTCAACCATGAAATTATCATCGTGGATGATGGCAGCACGGACGGAACTGTGCGGGGATTGCAATCCAATGATTTCCTGAAAAATTTATTGGATACTGGAAAATGTAAACTTATAAGGCTTGAAAAGAATCAGGGCAAAGGCGCTGCTTTGAAACAAGGTGTTACCGCCGCAACCGGTACGCATGTGCTGACGCTGGATGCGGATATGTCCTGCAAGCCGTCTGAGATAGAAAAATGGTTATCCATTAACAATAATAAACTGCCGGATGATGAAATCCTGATCGCTTCTCGTGAACATGCCGATTCTAAAATCACGGAAGTGGCATCGCGCCGGTGGACCGGCCGCATCTTTAACTTCTGTGTCAGGCTGCTTACGCCGCTCAGCCATCGCGACACACAATGCGGATTTAAATTATATCCTGTTGAAATAGCCAAAGATCTCTTTGCTGCACAACGATCCACTGGATGGGCACATGATGTGGAACTATTATACCATGCGCGGCAAAAAAACATTTCGGTTAACGATATGCCCGTGAAATGGGAAGCACAATCAGGCAGTAAAATATCACCCATAAGAGATTCCCTTCCGATGTTCTTAAGCGTGCTGGCTGTTTCAATCAGGCTGAAATGGGAATACTATATCAAGGCTCCGTTATCATTGCTGTTTATAAAAAACAATGACACGATTGATGAAGCGGAGAAGCAAGACGCGATTTTCCGAATGCTGTTCGCCGTTTCAACGGTGCTTTTGTTCTTCGTCATGACCACACTCAGCTTTCAATTCGGCATCACAGGAGATGAAAGAGTGCAAAAGGATTATGGCGAAAAAGTGCTGGACTATTTTACCACGATGGGAAAGGATAAAGCCGCGCTGGAATTTAAAAACCTCTATTTCTACGGCGGATTCTTCGACATGCTTTGTGCAGCTGCCAACCGGTATATCGGCGTGCTTGATCCTTACGATATGCGGCATCTTCTCAATGCTGTTTTCGGTTTCCTGATGATTTTTTTTGCGGCATTGATTGCTCAACGGCTAGGCAACTGGCGCAGCGGCTTCATTGCTTTGGTGTTGCTGGCCATTTCTCCGCAGTTGTTCGGCCAGTCAATGAACAACCCTAAGGATATCCCCTTTGCCGCTGCTTATGCCTTTTCCATTTACCAGTTCTTCAAGTGGATCAAGGAATTGCCTAACCCTTCCATCAGGACATTAATTTATGCATCTGTGGGAATTGCAGTTGCCATAGGCATCCGCGTCGGCGGTTTGATCCTCGTAGGCATACTGATTGTTTTCCTGGTTGCAGAATGGTTGTTCAACAAGAACGTACGCGAAAAATTAATGAAGCAAGGTGCATTGCCAAGGCTTCTAAAACATGTGGTACTGGTATCCGCTGCAGGCTATTTTGGCGCGCTCCTCTTCTGGCCTTACGGGCTGGGAGGCTCCTTCAGCAACCCATTTAAAGCGCTGGGCGAAATGCAGAATTTTTCAACCTACCATCAGGATACTGTTTGCCGGTAAGCATATTATGTCGAATGAAGTGCCCTGGAACTATATCCCCACCTGGATTTCCATTACCACCCCGCTGATCATCCTCTTCCCTGCTCTACTAATGGCTGCTGCAAGCCTGTTCACCAGGAAGATCTTCCGATGGGAATATATACTGCTACTCACCTTTGCTATCGTTTTTCCTTGGGCTTATGCTGTCTATAAAAAATCGTCACTCTACGACGGGCTAAGGCATTTCCTTTTTATCGTTCCGCTGCTGACAGTGCTCGCCGCACTTTTTTTTGAAGTACTGTTTCACATGGCTAAAAACAGAATCATTGCGATCATCATAGCGCTTGTATTGTTAGCGGGGATCTTTCTACCGCTTTCCTGGTCGATTAAAAATCATCCGGATGAATATTGTTACTTCAATGAATTGACAGGCGGGATAAAAGGCGCCTATGGAAATTATGAAACGGATTATTGGATGAACAGCATCCGCGAAACCAGCAATTGGTTTCATCAACAGGAAGGACTCATCAGTGATCAAAGGAAAATTACGGTGGCAACCAACTGCATCGAACCGGTAAAATATTATTTCAGAAATGATACCGCCCATGTTAATGTGATTTATGTACGTTACTATTCGCGAGCTGAAAAAGACTGGGACTATGGTATTTTCTATTCCCGCTTTATTGATCAGTCGCAACTGAAAAACAAATCGTGGCCCAATACACATACTATCTACGCAGCAAAAGCTGATGATATTCCATTGAGCATCGTGGTAGAAAGAAAAGATAAATCAGATTTTTATGCTGGGGTCGCGCTGGACAGTAAAAATATAAAGGCGGCAGACTCACTATATACCCTCGCTGTAAAATATGATCCAAAAAATGAAGAAGCACTCACAGGCCTCGGCACCGCACAGTTACAGTTGAATGAACCGCAGAAAGCCATTCAATCCATTACACAATCGTTGCAGGTTTATCCTGCGAATTTCGCCGCCCTCAGCCTGTTAGGACTTGCCTATGCACAATCCGGCAAAACAGAACAGGCGATTCAGCTGCTGAATCAGTCACTCCAATCAAATCCCAATAATCCGCAGGCTTATTATTATCTCGGACTGATCTATCAGCAGAAAGGAGATAATGCAACAGCGCAAAGGTATTTTGATGTGGTGAAGCAGTTTCAACAATCCGGGCAATAAATCACCTGCAGCATCAGCATCAATTCATGAATAAAACAGTATTCATACTGCAATGGACCTGAAAGAACTGGAAAGTGGTGTAAACCCCAAAATTCACTGGTACTACCAGTCAAAAAAAATTCCGCTTGTTAAGTATGTAAAGAAGGTTTACAACGAATGTAAAATTCCACTCACCTTGATTGATGTAGGATCAGGCTCGGGATTTTTCATGTATGAATTGCTGGAACAGGTTCCTTCGATGATTTCGAAGGTTTACCTTGTCGATATCGGTTACACCGATGATGAAGTGGCTGCTACCGGAAATAATCTGGTGGAAAAAACACATTCACTTCCACCTAACATACAAAATGCGGTGGTAATCATGATGGATGTGCTCGAGCACCTTGAGGATGCTCATGCCATGTTGCATGCGATTAAGAAAAATACTTCCGGAAGCAATAATCATTTCTTTATTACAGTACCTGCATTTATGAATCTTTGGTCAGGCCACGATGTATATCTCGGGCATTACCGGCGCTATACTTCCACCACCTTGCGCAGGCTCTTGGCTGATTGCTCCTATGGAAAACAAAGTATCTACTATCTATACGGCAGCATCTTTCCGCTGGTGTGGCTTGCCAGGAAATTCGCTTCAAAAAAAGAAAACCCGGAATCAGATATGAAACCGGCAGGAAGCCTGGCAAATGCTGTATTAAAAACCGTATGCACGCTTGAAATGCCCTTTCGTCGTGTGAATGTAATTGCAGGTGTTTCAGTGGTAGCAGAAGGTACCATTTGATTTTTGGTGGCAAGGTTTCTATGGCGGATCTCAGAAAGGTGCAGGCGAAGAACGGAACACGCATTTTACAGTTAAAAAGCAGCAGTGGGTTGAACCCCCACATAACACTGCTTTATATTTGTGAACTTTTTTTCTGATAATATAAACGCCCCATTGCCAAGGATAAGACATACTGAAACGGGATTCTTCCATTGAAAATTCCGGGTTGAATCAGAGTGAATATGTATGCTGAAGTAATTAATTTCATGCGGCCTTCCTACAAGTATTTAATACTCATTGAAACTTAACCGAAAACCATGGCACAATTACATCCTCAAACACTCAGGTTTCTTTCCAGCCTTAATAAAAACAACAACAAAGAATGGTTTGAAAAAAACAGGTCAACGTACGAAGCAATACGATCAGCTTATGTAGAAGTTATTGGCGCCATTATCAATGAAGTCTCACACTTTGATGCTTCCGTAGCGCATTTAGATCCTAAGAAATGCCTGTTCAGAATTAATCGCGACATTCGCTTTTCCTCCAATAAAGCACCCTATAAAATCAATATCGGTGCTGCGATGGCGAAAGGTGGTAAGAATGCCCTTTCAGCAGGATATTATGTCCATGTGCAACCTGGTGAGAACTTTGCCGGCGGTGGAATCTGGATGCCGGAAGCGTCGCAACTAAGCAAAATACGGCAGGAAATTGACTACAATTTCCATGAATTTAGGAAAATTGTGACTGCTTCATCCTTTCGAAAGACCTTCGGTGACCTCGATCAGGAAGCAAAACTTGCCAGGCCACCCAAAAACTATACACCAGAAAATCCGGCAATAGAATACCTGAAGCTAAAAAGTTTTGTGGCAAGCGTTCAGTTGACAGATGATGATGTTCTATCCAGGAGTTTTGTTAAAAAAGTAACTATGAAATTTAAGGAAATGTATCCATTGATCAGTTTCCTCAACAGGGCGGTTGAATGAAACCGGATTTATTGGAAAATCTTGCTGTCCAGTTCCTCTGGATTGCATTTCTTTCGCTAAATACCTCATTTCTGAACAATTTTCATATTTTTTACACTTCAAGTCAGCCTTAATGGCATGCTTCTGCGCTTTATTCAGCCTTAATGGCAGATAATTTTCAGTGGTATATGCATTGCTAAAGTGGGAGTCAAACTAAAAACTCTAAAGCCATGACACTTGTAAAGTTCAAAAATGACATTCATCCGTTTCAGAAATGGGTGAATGAAACGTTAGACGTATTTAACCGCGATGACTTCGCCTCTTTAACCGACAACCGCACATTTGGTTACCTGCCGCCGGTTAATGTAAAGGAAAGCAAAGATCAGTTTCATATTGAACTGATTGCACCAGGCAGAAACAAGAATGATTTCAACATCACGCTTGAAAAAGACCTGCTGACCATTTCCAACAAAATGGAGCGCAATGAAGAAGAATCGAATGAGAAATGGGCCCGCAGAGAGTACAGCTTTGCCGCTTTCACACGCACCTTCAGTTTGCCTGAAACTGCTGATGGCTCAAAGATTAGTGCTGAATATGTGGACGGCGTACTGAAAGTGAGTATCGGAAAAAAAGAACAAGCCATTGACAAAGGCGCGATTGAAATTAAGATTTCATAAGTAAAACCGACATTCTGCAGCTCCAAATCGTTGCAAAGCGGGATTTATCCTCTGAAAGATTTGGATTTTAAGGTGGAGGGTGTTTTAAAGGCGATCCGCAAGCCGGGTCGCCTTTTTTATTTCATCTTGCGAGAACCACGCCCCTGCAGGGAAAATCTTCGTGACATGCGGTCGATAATCAAATACTCAAAAAAAAAATCCGCCATTACTTGTGTGATTGATTTGTTTGATTATATTACAAACATACGATTTGACAATATTACAATCATCCATTTCAATCTACTGACGCATGAAGGCAATAACAAACAACAAAACCTCCTTTCCTGAATCATCTATTCAGTTACCGGAAGAGAAAGTAACGGCTCCCCACGCAACTCCACTGGATCAGTTTGACTCTTTAACACCTTACCGGTTAGGCCCTGTTTTTTATGCTGGACGTTCTCCGTTTAAAATCAGGGTGATGATACTCACCTGCTTTGCCCTTGCCGAAGATCACCCGGGAGAAGCCGGTTCTTACATCACCTATGTAGGCTACAAAAAGGAAACTGATCAGGAATTTGATTTTGATGAAATGATTCCAAGCACTAATGAAGAAGATGCACTAAGAACGCATTCAAAAGCCTGTGGTTTTTTTGGAAACTCTCCGCTATTTGTGCATTCCGCTACCTGATTCAACATGGAGTATGTTTTCTAAAAAACGTAAGATATTTCGATAGACTATACAAAACTCAAATCGAAATGACTACGTGCATTTTTGAAATTTTGTATTCAGCAATTGGAGGATGGTGCTATCCTTTTCACTACAGTACTTAGGGTTCTCCACCGAAAAAAGATTTTCGCGTTTTGTCGAAGTGAAAAAACAATTCATCATCGAACTGGCGCTTTTGGTCTTAATTATCAAATGATGCTGTAACATTTGTTGTGTGAATCCGACTTACCGTTACACAAACAATATTCATTCAAACAAAAAAACAGCTTATGAAAAACTCTTCAGCTTACAGCATTACTACAGCAGGCGTCATGCTGTTTATGTTGCTGGTAACATTGTTCAATTTCACCCTGAACGCTGCGGGGAAAAAACCTTCCGCCGAGGTAAATGCCAACATTCCGGAACAATGGAAAAGCAACATCGTGAAAGAACAAAACGGTGCAGTAACTTCTTTTTCGCTGGTAAACGGCAATGCCGCTCCAGTATTCCTGTTTTCTGTTACACAGATCCCGGAGCAGGAATGGATAAAGATGAAAACCCAGATGCCGGAAATCAAAATCCTGCTTCACAAGGATGGAATGATTTATTACAGCTATAAAAATCCAAAGGAAAAAATAAAAGGTATCAACGGCGATTTATACAGCCAGATTTATCCTTTCCTTGATCAGATGATCAGCAGTGTTCAGATCAACTAATCCTTGAACTGCAGTCACCGGCCCTCAGCAGGCAATCTTTTTTCACTGATTGCTAAAGACGAAATAACCCGGATTTTTCAATTGAAAAAATCCGGGTTATTCCGTCTTCAGTGACAGCGGTATCAATAAAAAAGCGGGTAGATATCATCCTCTTATTAAAGCCGGTCTTCAAATGTCCATTCTATCATCGGCTTGCATTGAGGTTGGAATTCTATAACAGCTCGATTTTTTCAAAGGAGAAATCCCGCTTCGCTGCAACTTAACCTGACTAATTTCTAACTACCAGTGTTCCAGCCAGTATATCATGCAGCCCTTGTTTCTTTTCAGTGAAGATGATCATGAGATAGCCGATTCCAAACATGAGTCCTGAGAGTATTTTTGCAAAATAGCGCCCGGTAGCCTGCAAAAATGAAATTCTGTTTCCGTTTAAGTCGGTAACTTTTATGCCGGCAGCCAGTTTTCCAAGCGTTGCCTGCCGTTGGGATGATTCCATCAAAGAGTAATACAACCAACTGATGATTACTGCGATAATGATAAAGATGGAATAGGCGGCAATCACACCCATAATCAATGCAAACTTCGCCCCGTCATCAAGGCTTTCAAAATTGGAGAGATCCGTAAGCCTGCTCATGCTAAATAGACTGATACCGAATATGGCGAGCATAGGCAAAATCACCACAAAGCTGATAAAACCTACTATCAACCTGTCGATGAAATAAGCGACGAACCGCAGGAGAAAGCCAGCATGCCTGGCCGGCAATGCAGCATTGCCTTGTGTACCGTAAGTGTCAATGATTTCCATGTGAATTAATTTTATGCAAACAAGATACACTTTACGGAGAAGTTGCAGAAACTGAAGATCTGAACCGCATTATTAAACCCGGATTTTTCAGTGGAAAAATCCCGCTTCGCTGCGACTTAGAGCTGCTAAGGGTTTGCTCAATTTACCAAGAAAAGAAAATGTTTCACAAACCCTAAGCAGTTCTTCGTCGGGGTTAAACCCGTTGCCGCTTTGAACTGCAAAATGTGGGTTAAATAAAAAATCCCTCCTTGCGATTTTTCTATTGGCGGCGACGCTAGCAATGCGAAAGAATGTCCACCGGACGCATCCTACTTCAAAGCAATCAATTGAAAAAGGGTAATTGCGCGGCTGCGCTCCCATTTCTTGTTATTTCACTTCCAGCAGTTCAACTTCAAATACCACTACAGCATTTGCTGGTATAGCGCCCTGGGAACGGGTACCCCAGGCAAGGGCCGATGGAATAATCAGCGTACCGCTGCCACCAACATTCAATAAAGCAATGCCTTCATCGAAGCCTTTAATCATTTGCCCAGCTCCCAGTTGAAATGATAAAGGTGTATGTCCCGGATTCAAGGAAGAGTCGAATACTTTTCCATCCAGGAATTTTCCGGTGTAATTAACTGTAACAGTTTGACCTTGTTGAGCCTTGGCCCCTTCGCCCTGCTTATCGATCACATAATATAATCCTGAGGCGGATTTTTGTGCTTTCAATCCCTTGGAGGCCAGATAATTTTCAATAATTGTTACGTCCTTTTCTGATTGGGCTTTTGTCTCTTCAGCTTTCTTCCTGTCGTATTCATCCTTAGTCATCATGGATAATACGTTTACATGAATCTTAACAAATTCACCGGGCTTTGCAAAAGGCGGCATTTCCTGTCCCTTATACGCTGAATCCGACTGCATCAGAAAAATTGCGCTGTCACCTTCTCCCAAGAAGGTAAAGCCTTCCATGGGATCACCGTTAAAAGTCGGCGGGCTGATGGTGAATTGTACCGGACCCATTTCTTCCTGGTAAGTAGAAAACAGTACTGAATCTTTTTGCGTCAGGTATTCAAGGTTCATTTTAATTATGTCGCCCAGTTTGCCTTTTGTCTGCTTTCCATCGACAATTATTTTATAGTAAAGGCCACGGGCAGTTCGCTGATAGCCATCCGTCAGCTTGCTTTGTGAAAAAGAATTTGCGCTTACCAGCAACAGGATAAAAAGACCTGCAACACCTGATTTAATGTTCATGTTTGATTTAGCTTTTAACATAGGATTGGGCGAGAACATGGATTCACAAAATGCGGCTGCCCGGCAATTATTGTGTCAGTTATTTTACTTCTACCAATTGAATGTCGAACTCCAAAGGCGAATTGGGTGGAATTCCGGGTCCGTTACCCTGTTCACCATAACCAAGCGGCGATGGTATCAACAATTTTCCTTTACCGCCTTCTTTAAAATAAGGAATGCCTTTATCCCATCCGCTAATAACAGTGGCCTTCCCTATCTGAAACTGGTAAGGTTGCCCTCCGGGTTTCATCGATGAATCAAACACATTGCCGTTCAACAATCTGCCCGTATAGTCAACCTTTACGATACTGCCGTCAACCGGTTGTTTGCCCGTACCTTCCTTTTCCATCACCACATAAATACCTGCCGGTGTCTTTATGCCCTTCATGCCCTTTTGAGTCATATAATCTTCGATAATCTTTTGTTCGAGCTTTAGCTGACTGGAAGATTGCTCCTGTATTAAACTCTCATAATCTTCTTTTGAAAGCACTTCATCAACTGTAATATCCAGTTTCATAAAATCACCCGACTTTAAAAATGCAGGCGGATTACCTTTAAAGATCAAATCGACAGGCACCTTGCAGGAAACACTGTCGCCGGCACCCATCATAGCCAGCACTTCCAGCGGATCACCCTTAAACTTAGGAGAATCAACCATACTGTACAATGGAATCTTTTTATCCCTGGTACTCAGAAAAAGGGAGTCATTCATCTTTCTCCAATACACATTGTATTTGATCACCTGGCCTACTTTCGCCTTGGGTTGTTGCTTATCTGTAATGATCTTGTATTCAAGCTCATTGGGACTCTTTTTGTAGTCGGATTGCTGCGCACAGGAAGCAATGGCCAAAGTGGCTAACAACACTATAAAATACGTGGTGATTCTATTCATAATTATGGTCTGTTAAGTTGATTTTTGAGGGGCGCTAAGATAGAAATTAATTTCTCGCGGGTTTCCGTTACGGTTAAGGTTGAACGGCCACCAGCGGCATTTTTGTGACCACCGCCTGAGAAGTTAATATGTGCGAGGTCATTCACATCAAATGTGCCTTTGGAACGAAAAGACAGTTTCACTTCATCAGGGCGTTGAATAATTAATGCTGAAAGCCTGATCCCTTTGATCCATAACGGATAGTTGACCACGCCTTCCGTGTCGCCAGACTGAATGTGAAACTTTTTAAGGTCGGCCGTCTCCAGGCAAATTATGCCAGTTTTCAACTCCTTAACAATCTCCAATTTTTCGCGAATGCAATAGCCGAAGAAGCGAAGCCTGTTTTCCGTGAATGTTTCATACACCTCTTCATAAATCTTTGTGTGGTTAATCCCACGCTCCAGCAGTTCGGCAGCTATCCGATGCACTGCCGGTGAAGTGGTGGGAATACGAAAGCGGTCGGTATCGGTTAGGATGCCAGTATAGATACAAGTAGCTATTTCCTTTGTGATCAGGTCTTTATCGTTGAACCTGCAGATGAAGTCATACAGCAGTTCTGCCGTTGAACAGGCCGCAGTATCCCAAAAATATAGCTGGCAAATGGATCAGGCTCGAGATGATGATCAATCAGCACTTTTGTGGCAGTAGAGACTTCGATCAGCTTGCCCAACTCTTCAAGGCGATAGAGTTTATTGAAATCAAGGCAAAAGATGACCTCAGCCGATTCAACGAGTTGTTTTGACCTGATAGGTTCCTTTTCATATATCACCACCTCCTTATTTCCCGGCAGCCAGGTAAGAAAATCAGGATATTCTGTGGAAATAACATGCGGAGAGTGTCCCTTTAACAAAAGGTAATGATACAATGCCAGCGCTGATCCCATGGCATCTCCGTCGGGGCGCTGGTGCGTAGTAATAATAATCTTACGGGGGAACTGAAAGCAATTCTTTCAGTTCGTCAGACTGGTTCATTCAAAAAAGCTGCGCGAAGGTCAGTAAAATTTATTTGCCGCCAAAATATTACTGTTAACGCGGGAAGGTTACTTTTGCCGCCATTCTATACAAAAAAATAATCGACAGATGAAAGGCAGCAGAACACTCACTATTATTAAGCCCGATGCAGTACAAAGCGGTAATGCGGGAAACATCATCCAGAAAATAACGGATGCAGGGTTTAAGATTGTGGCTATGAAATACACACATCTTACCAAAGCACAGGCAGGTAAGTTTTATGCAGTACACAGCGCAAGACCATTTTATAATGACCTGGTATCGTTCATGACCTCGGGGCCGGTGATACCGATGATCCTGGAAAAAGAAAATGCGGTGGAATTTTTCAGAACACTTATTGGAGCCACCAATCCTTCCAATGCTGCAGAAGGAACCATCCGTAAAGCGTATGCTGAATCGGTGGAACGAAATGCGGTTCACGGGTCAGACTCTGATGAGAATGCCGCAGTAGAAGGAAGCTTTTTCTTCTCAGAACTTGAACGTTTCTGAAAAAGCTAAGTGCCGGGTGAGGTAAAGACTTCAACTTACCCTGATAAAATGCCGATCAGTGCGCTTTCCTAATATTGACCGGTGGAGAGTAACACGAGTGTGCAGGCTTCCATCACTTCAATCCCGTTATCTGCTGCAAGTTGCGCGAGCTCTTCATTTTCTGTTCCCGGGTTAAAAATGATCCGCTTTGGATGAAGACTCAGAATATATTGATAATACTGTTGCTGCCTCTGCGGATTAAGGTACAAAGTAACAGTGTCAACGTCAACAACTGCAGGATGATCGGTGATGATTGGTACGCCGGCTACCTCTCCTTTTCGCAAACCTATGGGAAGGACCTTATGTCCATGTTGCACCAACCGGTTCACCGCCAGGAAAGCATACCTGGAAGAATCAGTGGATGCACCCAGTAATACGGTGAATTTCTTTGTTGTATCCATCTACTTTAGTTGGCGGATAAAATTACGATTTCGGAAATCAATCAGCATCAGTTTATCCGTTTAACCATTGCTCAATCCATGCATAATAATCCGCAGGCAGGCAGTAAGAGAGTAGTTAATTTCAACTATTTGTCCCGCTTTATCAGTTCAAAATGCAGGTAAATGTAACCTATCGTCCATTTTTTGCGTAAGCGCATCAAACACCAATATAGATGGCTGAAGTCTACCCTGTTATCCCCAAGGAAGAACTGCCCCATGTACTCTTCCTGAAAAAAGAAGTGCTTGAATGTCCCGAAAAGATAAAAGCCAGGGCTGAAAAACTCAACTGGGCAGTAGTACAGGGACGCTGCTTCTATCAGAAAGCCGACTTATTAATTGCGACCGAAGCAGGTCTCATTATGGTTCACGCCAACATTTGGGAAGCTACCGACATCAATGTTTTGCTGATGGGAGGTATTGCCATTCCGGTATGTTGTATCAGGGAAGTGAACGTGGAGAGGGTGAATTGATTCCGGATTCTGCGGTTAAAAACAAGTTCAGATGAAGAAAATGAGCAATCGAATAACGGTTCTTGGTGATAGTACTGAATTTTATTCCATTGAAAAATCATCAATGATTGCGAAGCAAGAATTGGAATCAAAATCAAACATTTAAGTAAGTCAGTATTCGCTTTAATAGCATGCGCCTGATTTCTCCAAAAAATAACTGGTTATTCATATTGTTGAAGAAATACAGTACAAGTGCGACAACATTCACCAGCCTGCTGCCAGTACATCCGCAATGTGCATCGTTTTAATAGCGGCATTGTGCTTCTTGATGTATCCTTCAACATGCATCAGGCAGGAGATATCTGTTGAGATAATATATTCTGCACCGCTGGCAAGCGCATTGCTCATCTTTTGTTCCGCCATTGCTGCGGAAATATCAGGGAACTTAACAGCGAAGGTGCCGCCAAAACCACAGCAGGTTTCAGCATGTTCCATCTCGCGTAATGTAAGTCCCTTAACATTAGCCAGTAATGTTCTTGGCTCCGTCTTGATGCCACACTCACGAAAGGCACCACAGGCATCATGATAAGTGCCAATACCGTTTAGCGTGGCGCCGAGATCGGTTACATTCATGACTTTAACTAGGAACTCCGTAAACTCATAGGTGTTTTTTTGAAGCTGTTTGCACTCATTATGCAAAGCGGAATTATCAAAAAGGTCGGAATAAAAATTACGGACAAAGCCTACGCAGCTGCCGCTGGGCGCTACCACATAATTATAGTCCGAAAAATCGTGGATAAATTTCTCGCAAACCGTACGGGACTCGTTCCAGAAACCGGCATTAAAAGCCGGTTGCCCGCAACAGGTTTGAGATGTATTATAGTGCACATCACAGCCTATCTTTTCCAATACCTTCACCATGCTAAAAGCAGTTTGAGGATACAACTGATCCATAAAGCAGGGGATGAATAAACTTACTTTCACGCGACGATCCTTTTTAAATTTGCGACTAAAGTAGGTATATCAAATGTGTATTTATCATCCTCTCAACAGGAATTATGCACGAGTGCAGGCTGAATTGCCTTTGCCTACATATTCGTTCATAACAAAAAAGGGCATTGTCCGGGAAAAACCATCGGCATCCTCGAAGGTTGTCAGAATGGACTGTGCTGATTAGTAGCCATAAATTAGATAAGCGGAATGGAAATTTCAGGAAAGAAATTCCACGCAGCTCTATGAAGGTATCTTCCCGCATGGGAATAAAGCTCTGCGCTCCATTTGATCTGCAAAGGACAAAAATATCGCTTGCTAAGTAAGCTTGTCGCAAAAAGTTGATTGCGCACTCAGATCGCAGCGTCTGCCGACTCAGAAATTGGAAACGCAAAAGAACTTACAAATGCGATGAACAAATTGATGTTATTAAAATGAATCAACCAAAGCCATATCGTAACTGGCCGGCTGCCCAATTCCAAATATATTCCAAGCATCTTGACAAGCATTTCGAATGCATCACTAACCTATACCGATAATCAAAAACTGACATCCTTCCTTACTATTATTTGCAGCAAGTTTATTTAGATTTGTTAACAGCAGACCGGTTTTGCTGTGAACAATAGAAAACACTTTGATATGCAGGCATACATAAGTTTTCGAACGGATGACAGAGGCTTTGTTGGAAGGCTTCGATTGAGTTTAAATGAATTGCTGCCAGAACTCAATGTTAAACAAAGTAATCAATTTAGTTCGACGGAATCAATTGAGTCCATCATTCAAAAGATGGATGTATTAATAATTGTTATCGGCAAAACTTGGCTATATTCAAATAACAGGGAAACAAGTCTTCTTCACACTTCTCACGATCATGTGCGCAGAGAATTAATTGCTGCACTTAAATTTCCGCAAATTCGCATTGCTCCAGTTCTGATAGAAGATGTTAAGATGCCATCGAAGATGGAGATGCCGCCGGAGTTAATCTCCTTTACAAAAATTAATGCCGCCACTATCAAACATGATTCATTTGAGAAGGATGTCATGCGGGTAGTTGAAATGCTCAAAACTCCAGGTGATGAAAGTTCCTGGTTCCCATCGGTAGCCTATGGGACCGTTCAAATCAAAAGTCCGGCAGGAGGAATTGTCAAGCGCTATCTTGAAACAGAATTCTCCCCCGTCACGGTCATCCTTGACAGTGAAGAAGTAGGAACAATGAGGCTGATCAACAACACCTTTGAATTGAAAGTGATGCCTGGAAAACATAAAATTTCACTAAAGCCGGGAGACAAAACGGGTAACCAATGCGAGTGCCCTGTGCTGGTTAAGCAAGGGCAGATTACTGTTTTAACAGCCCAGCGAAATTCATTTACGGGAAGACTTTCTCTACAGTCAGCCAACAAAATTTGAAACAGCCATGCGCTTTTTTCTTAGTTACCGACGGGATGACAGCCTGCATGAATCGCATGCACTGGCAAAAGCCCTCTTAAAATTGAGCACTGCCGAATATCCAATTGAAGTTTTTATCGACACAGAAAAAATTAAGATAGGCCAGGATTTTGAGAAAAAAATAATTAAAGAATTGCAGGATTCAGATGTTGTTTTAGCCATGGTCGGTAACAGATGGTTAAATGCCATGGCTGTTGGAAACAGTGCTACCCGTAAGATAGATACACCAGATGACGCTGTACGACTGGAGTTAGGGAAAGCATTCGAAAATAAAATACCGTTGGTAGTGATTTTACTGAACAATGCACGTCAGCCCGGCAAAAAGGACTTACCCGTAACCGTTGCTCACCTGGCTGATGCTCCGTCATTTGATTTAAATACTGACTTTGATGCATTCCAAAATGGCGTTCGCAAACTGGTCGGGTATCTTCGTAAATTTCCCAGCCGGCATCCTGATCATTCGATACAGAAAGCTCAACTCTGCCTTTTCAACAGTGCTCCAAGCTGGCTTCAGGATACCAGTGCAATAAATTTGTTACTCAATGGAAAAAAGACAGGTGAAATCCTTGCGAATAAAACCACCTATAAATTTTCGCTTGAACAGGGAACATACAATGTTCAGCTTCAACGTGGCTTATTATATAAATCAAATAAGCTAACAATAAATCTTTTGCCCGGGAAATCCACGACAATAGCTTATACCTGGAATACCTTCGGAGGAATGAAGATTGAAATTCTCAAATAAAAAACGAACGGCACTTCTTGGATTTTGCGATGCAAACCGGATCCAATTCTTTTTAGTAAAAGAAAACGACTCATATAATTTCATAAGTTAATCATAAAGCAATGACTGTTCGGTTGCCGATGTTGTTTTGATGAGTTCTTCTCTGAACAAGAAACACATTAGCAATTGTACGGGCAACATCCATGATTACTCCTTATCCAAATTGAATATCAGCTCTGTTGCAATCGAACTAAGTAAAGGAATCAATCTGAAAATCATCATCCTCAAATCAACTGCCTACTATGAATAACAGGGACCTTATTGACAAGTCAACAGAATCAGCGGGCAACCTGGACTCACAGAAATTCTATCATGGTACAAAAGCCAGCCTGAAGCCGGGTGACCTGATAGAACCCGGCTATGTATCCAATTATGGCAGCAGAAAGAAGGCGAACTACGTTTATCTGACGGCTACCCTTGATGCCGCTACCTGGGGCGCTGAACTTGCCTTGGGTGAAAGTCCTGGCAGAATATATATTGTGGAACCCACCGGCCCGATTGAGGATGACCCCAACCTCACTGATAAAAAATATCCCGGAAATCCCACTCAATCATATCGTTCCCGCCATGCACTACGTGTTTGCGGTGAAATCATGGATTGGAAGGGTCACTCACCTGAAGCGCTGAAAGCCATGCAGGAACATCTTGTTCAACTTAAAGCGCAGGGTATCGAAGCCATTGAAGAATAAGAATATGTGGAACGCCTGCTGGTGTCATTGCCAATGTTCAAATGCGATAATTAAAATCGTCTATTCCTAAATAAGAACAATTATCTTTACAGAATTATACCACTATTAGCAGGAATAATGCAGGATGATATCAGGACATTGCTGAAAGAAAACGGTTTAAAAGTTACCCCGCAACGAGTAGCCATTTTCGAAGCCATCGTCATCCTTAACAACCACCCTACTGCTGAAAAGATTATTGATTACATCAAAAGAAATCATCCCAATATTGCTGTTGGAACAGTTTACAAGGTGCTGGACTCACTGGTGGATAAGTAACTGCTGAAAAGGGTTAAAACAGTAAAGGATATCATGCGGTATGATGCTGTTTTATCTCATCACCATCATTTGTATTGTGCGGAAACAGAAAGAATAGAGGACTATGAAGACGACAAACTCAACGAGCTTATTAATGCCTATTTCCGTAAAAACAAGATTAAGAATTTCAAAATCCAGGATATCAAACTTCAGATAACAGGTAAATTCAACAATCATTAAAATAAATCTATTGTTATGAGTAATGTAAATGAGAAAAAATGTCCGGTTGATCACGGACAAAGCGCACCAATAGGCGGCATGGGAACATCAAATAAAGACTGGTGGCCCAACCGGCTTAACCTGAATATTCTCCGGCAGCATTCTTCACTTTCTGATCCTATGGATAAGGATTTTAATTATGCCGACGAGTTTAAGAAGCTGGAT
Source organism: Chitinophagales bacterium (assembly GCA_044227805.1). GTDB lineage: Bacteria > Bacteroidota > Bacteroidia > Chitinophagales > UBA10324 > JACCZZ01. Next base: position 26,645 of record JBGAWA010000047.1, read on the forward strand.
CTGCCGGCTATCAAAAAAGACATTGTTCAATTAATGACTACTTCACAGGATTGGTGGCCTGCGGATTACGGCCATTACGGCCCTTTGTTTATCCGTATGGCATGGCACAGCGCTGGCACTTACCGAATTGCGGACGGACGTGGTGGTGCAGGTAGCGGCAACCAGCGTCTAGCTCCAATAAACAGTTGGCCCGACAATACCAATCTCGACAAGGCTCGACTCCTGCTTTGGCCCATCAAACAGAAATATGGCAAGAAAATATCCTGGGCCGACCTGATGATTTTGGCAGGTAACTGTGCATTGGAATCCATGGGTTTTAAAACATTTGGCTTTGCCGGTGGACGTGAAGATATATGGGAACCGGAACAGGATATTTACTGGGGCAATGAAACAGTATGGCTGGGTGATAAGCGGTACAGCGGCGACAGAGACTTAGAAAACCCATTGGCTGCTGTACAGATGGGTTTAATCTATGTTAATCCTGAAGGACCGAATGGAAATCCTGATCCTGTTGCATCAGGCAGAGATATTCGTGAAACCTTTGCCCGCATGGCCATGAATGATGAAGAAACAGTTGCTTTGGTAGCTGGCGGCCATACTTTCGGCAAAGCACATGGAGCGGCAAGCGCAACACATGTAGGTCGCGAACCCGAAGGTGCTGCTATTGAAGAGCAAGGTTTAGGCTGGAAAAACAGTTTTGGCACCGGCAAAGGTGGTGATACCATTACCAGTGGTATTGAAGGAGCATGGAAACCTAATCCTACGACCTGGGACAATGGATATTTTGAAACTTTATTTAAGTATGACTGGAAACTGATAAAAAGTCCTGCCGGAGCTCATCAATGGATACCAACTGATGAATCAGCAGCCACCCTGATACCCGATGCACATGATGCAAATAAAAGCCATCCTCCTATGATGACGACTGCTGATATGGCCTTAAGGCTGGACCCAGTATATGAACCAATTTCCAGAAAGTTCAAAGATGATTTTGCGGCTTTCACGGATGCATTTGCAAGAGCATGGTTTAAATTAACGCACAGGGATATGGGACCGCGCGCCCGGTATTTAGGAACTGAAGTGCCAAAGGAAGTGCTGATCTGGCAAGACCCGCTTCCGGAAGTTACGCATGAATTAATCAATGCAAACGATGTGGCTGCTTTAAAAAGCAAACTTATCGATGCAGGACTCACTGTAGCTGAACTCGTGAGCACAGCCTGGGCATCTGCCGCTACTTTCCGTGGATCTGATAAGCGTGGCGGTGCCAATGGCGCACGAATCCGTTTTGCACCCCAGAACAGCTGGGAGGTGAATAATCCGGCGCAATTGAAAAGAGTATTGGCAAAACTTGAAAGCCTGCAGAAGGAATTCAATGCAACAACGGGTGACAACAAAAAAGTTTCGATGGCTGACCTCATCGTGCTCGGAGGTTGTGCAGGAATTGAAAAGGCCGCAAAAGCTGCCGGTTTTGATGTTAGTATTCCTTTTATGGCTGGTCGAACTGATGCCTTGATTGATCAGACTGACATTGAATCTTTCAAAGTGCTGGAGCCCAAAGCGGATGGTTTTAGAAATTATCAGCACTCATCATTCTCCCATATTCCTGCAGAAGCCTTGCTGGTGGATAAAGCACAATTACTGACTTTAACGATCGCTGAAATGACTGTGTTAGTTGGTGGGATGCGGGTTTTGGGAACAAACTATGATGGATCCGGCAAAGGCGTTTTCACCAATCAAAAGGAAACATTGACTAACGATTTTTTTGTGAATTTGCTGAACCTGGATACAACGTGGAAAGCTATTTCAGCAACCGGCGACTTGTTTGAAGGAACAGACCGCACCACCGGCAAAGCAAAATGGACAGCCACAAGGGCAGATCTTATCTTTGGTTCGAATTCCGAACTGCGTGCAATAGCCGAAGTATATGCCTGTTCAGACAGCAAACAAAAATTTGTCAATGATTTTATTGCCGCATGGAATAAAGTCATGAATCTCGACCGGTTTTAATGAATGTTGGTTATTGGCAGCAGCACAAATCCGGTGTCTGCTGCCAATTCCTTTTGCTGATTCGAATACCCTTATCCGGATGATCATTACAGATTTCACCGTAAATTCATCCAATGATAAGCCTGACTATTGAATCCGCATTTTTTAATGGATGTATATGATCAGGTACGAGTGACAATGGTAAAATGCGGCAATGGCACTAATATCCATTTTGGGGTGGTATACCTCCTGCATATGTGCCTTCACGGAATGAATAGACTACAAGAGTTAATATTGAGTTCATAATTTAGCAGCAGTAAGACGATTCATTTTAATTAAAACAAATTGAAATCATTAACCCTCCCACTTTTGCTCGTGGCGATAGTTACCGGATCCTGTAAAAAGGATACGGCCGAAGATCCACTTCTGAGTTCGGTGAGCGGAGTGTATAAGGGACTGCTTATTTCAGTAACCTATCAAACCTATACCGGAATAACCACTATTGATACACTTAATACTGAACTCATCATTCAGTGCGACTACGATAATAATGATTCTCTTTTCTTAACTTCTTCCGAAGAAATTTTCAATAACCGAGCTTTGGTCGAATATATCATCACAGACCCCGGCAATTCGCATTATGGCGATGATAAATCATTTTCAAAAGAACCGACTACAACCGACAGCAGGATCTATTACCTGTGGTACAACCAATCAGCAATGACGGACAGCATAACTATCAATTCCTATCTGCCACCTTCCGGCGGCTGGAATACACAGCTGTTTTTTTATGGTACTAAAAAATAGTACCGAAACATCCAAATACTACACCTTCACAATTAGGAGCAATTTAAGGCTATAAAAACAGCGACCATTCGCTCAATCGTCATCAGACGGTCAAATAAGGCATCAAATCTTTGACCTTATCCTAACTTCCAATATCGTTTGTTTATCCCGCATTTTGCAGTTCAAAGCGTCAACGGGTCTAACCCCGACGTAGAACTGCTTAGGGTTTGTGAAACATTTTCTTTTCTATACAAATTGAGCAAACCCTTAGCAGTTCTAAGTCGCAGCGAAGCGGGATTTTTCCACTGAAAAATCCGGGTTTATACGCTTCGCTTTTAGAGCTATGCTTCGTCAATCCATTAGACAATATGAATTTCAGCTACAAAAAATAGCGAGTGACGGCCTGCTATTACTTCTGCCCGGTTGGATTACACATTCCGGTGCACAGGAAGAACATAACAGTATATGGCAACTGCAACAACTATCATCTGTCCAACAACCAGGTGATTGTCCCATAATCATGGTATTGATCACGACTATGCAGATTTCAATCTTTGCAGCATATTATTTCACTTAAAAAAACAATCATGAAACACACCATCAAAATTATTTCCGTAGCCATGTTATTGCTTTTGAGCCGGGGGCATGTTCAGGCACAATGGAGCTTAACAGGAAATGCGCTTAGCGGAAGCGAAAAACTCGGTTCAACCAATTCCGCCGATGTGAAAATCATTTCCAACAATAACACCCGCATGACCATTAAATCAAATGGCAAAATTGGCATCGGCAGCACATCACCTGCTGCACGACTGGAAGTCAAATACAACAGCACCGTAAGTGATCCCACCCTGCTGCTCACAGAATCCGAGAATGACTATGCAAGATTGACCTTTCAGAATACCATCAATCCGAATTACTGGAGCATTGCCGGTTATGCCAACGCCACGAACAGCCTGTCAAAACTAAGCTTCTACAACAATGTATCCGGCAACCTTATGACACTGAGCGGTGATGGCACAATGAATATCGGTGGACCTGCAATGAGTTATACGATGACTACCATCAATAACAATAACAACAGCGAACAAACAGTTGATATTGGAGGTGGTTACCGGGCACTTAATGTTCATACCCGCGGGGTGGGAACTCTTGGCTACGGGGATTCTTCGGCCGTTGCCGGAACTTTTACGGCAGACAATGATCACTCCTACGACAATATCGGTTTGCAGGTGTTTGCAGAAAATGCCGCGAATCAAAATGCCTTTTACCCGATCAATACCGGCCTCTATTGCCATGGTTCAAGTAATTATACTACTAACTATGGCGCGGTAAACACCGGCATCAACTGCTATGGTGGAGGTAAAGGCAATACAAACTATGGTTTGTATGCGTCCGCAGATTATGCATCAACCAATTACGCCATTTATGGTACATACTATTCGGGGTCCCCGGGAACAAAATATGCCGGATATTTCAATGGCACTATCGGGGGCACCGGAATATTCTCCTACACTTCAGATGAGAAATTAAAAACCAATATTAAACCTGAAAGTGGAATGCTGGAGAGAATCCTGATGCTGCAGCCAAGCAATTATAACTTCCGGACCGGAGAATTTGGCGCCATGAATCTTGCAGACGGACTACATCATGGACTCATCGCACAACAACTGAATGAGGTATTTCCTGAACTGGTGAGTGAACAAGTATTTCCCGCGCAATATGATCTGAAGTCGCATAAGGTAATACAGGAAGCAGTCTCCTATCTTGGTGTAAACTATATAGAATTGATTCCCATACTAATCACCGGAATGCAGGAACAACAAAAGCAGATTGAACTACTCAACAACCAGGTAGCTGAATTAATGGCAATGGCAGGTGGATCACCGGCTGTAAAGGCTGCCGCGCCAACTGTTCCCGCGGCAGGATCGTACCTTCTGCAAAATGC
>JBGAWA010000048.1:0-29984 GCA_044227805.1 Chitinophagales bacterium
AGGGCTAAGTCGTAGCGAAGCGGGGTTTTTCTATTGAAAAATCCGGGTTAAACTGATTTCAGCATTATTTTATACAACTATTAATAGTTCGGAAAATCAAATCAAACCATTTTTTGCCATGACTGCCTGTTCACTCCTCAATTTTTCAATAAGCGACCGGTCACTGTACCATAAGCTGAAAATTGACCGCATCTTCTCTCCCTTGTTATTTGTTTTTTTCTTTCAGGCATATTGCTTCAGTCAACCAACCCATTCATCAGGATCAACTACCGTTCCTTATGGCAGAAACAGCGCTGCAGGACACTATACCAGTATCAATGGTATTCAACTCTATTATGAAATGTACGGCAGCGGCAAGACACTCCTGATGCTGCATGGCAATGGCGGGGCGATTGACGCTTTCAGCAACCAGATTCCCTTTTTTGAGAAACATTTCCGGGTTGTAGCAGTTGACAGCAGGCTGCAGGGCAAGTCCGGTGGTGAAGACGATACACTTTCTTATGATATGATGGCTGGTGATTTTTGTGCCTTACTTAATTATCTTAAGATTGATTCAGCCTATGTACTGGGGTGGAGTGATGGCGGCATCAATGCCCTGATCATGGCGATGCAATGCTCCGAAAATGTTAAGGCAATTGCCATATCCGGCGCCAATGTGGTTCCGGACACCTCCGCATTTGATTCATCACTTATCAAAGAAATGATTGCCATCGTAAACAGAAAAGATGTTACGGCTGTTGAGCGTACGTTGAACAAGATGATGATTTATCAGCCGAACATTTCTAAAGAGGAACTTGGAAAAATTACTTGCCCAGTCCTGGTTATGGCTGGCGACCATGATCTCATCCGTCCTGAGCATACGGTAAAAATATACCAGTCATTGCCGCTGGCCGAGCTCTGCATCTTTCCTGATTCTGAACATGGAGTATGCCAGCAACATCCTGCACTGTTTAATGAAACAGTATGGAGATTTTTTCAAAAGTACGGCGCTAAATGACCGGCATCATTCCTGCATTCCACTTGAACCCACATTTTGCAGCTCAAAACGGCAACGGGTTTAACCCCGACGTAGAACTGCTTAGGGTTTGTGAAACATTTTCTTTTCTTGACAAATTGAGCAAACCCTTAGCAGTTCTTAGTCGCAGCGAAGCGGGATTTTTCCACTGAAAAATCCGGGTTGAATAATTGCGCCATAAGTTCCGTCGAAAGAAGAGAGATTACTGCTGTGCCATTCAGCATTCCAATGTAACTTATTTCACCAACTCGAAGCTTGCTTCTAATCCACCCGTTGAACTTCCTCCGGCAAATACTTTAAACTCGCCCGGTTCTGCCTGTCGCTCCATCTTTACATTGTAGAAAGCAAGGTCATCCGCATGCAGTGTGAAACTGACCGTCTTTCGTTCGCCGGCTTTGAGCGATATTTTTTCAAACCCTTTCAATTCTCTCACCGGCCGGGTAAGGCTACCGACCAAATCGCGAATATAGAGTTGAACAACTTCTTCACCATCACGCTTACCGGTGTTGGTAACTGTCACTATAACCTTCAATGAATCACTCATTGAAAATTTTTGCTTGCTCAGCTTCAGGTCGGAGTAGGTGAATTGCGTATAACTTAAGCCGTAGCCGAAAGGATATAAAGGAGTGTTTGGTACATCAAGGTATTTGGAAGTGTATTTATCGTTTGGATTAAACGGGCGTCCAGTATTTTTCATGTTATAAAAAATGGGAATCTGACCAACGTTTCTTGGGAAAGTGATCACCAGTTTACCGGAAGGGTTGTAATCACCGTACAATACATCAGCGATGGCATGACCGGCCATGGTGCCTGCAAACCATGTTTCCAATATGGCATCGGCATTTGCATCCACTTCAGGAATGGCCAGCGGTCGCCCGTTCATCAATACCACCACGATGGGCTTACCTGTTTTCTTTAATGCATCAAACAATTGCTGCTGAACACCGGGTAGCCGGATATCGGAACGGCAGGATGCCTCGCCTGACATAGCAGCACTCTCTCCCAGTGCCAACACGATCACGGATGACTGGTTTGCGATTGCCAGGGCAGCAGCGAAATTATTGGTAGAGTCATCGTTGATGTTACAGCCTTTCGCATACAATATTTTTCCGGCGTTGTTTGCCCGTGCCCTCAGCCCTTCCAACAGCGATACCGCTTTTGTTCGGTCACCTGCTGCCGACCATGCTCCGATCATATCTGCCTTCGCATCCGCCAGCGGGCCGATCAAGGCAATAGTTGTCTCCCTTTGCAAGGGCAGGATATTGTTAGCATTTTTCAACAACACCATTGACTTGCGCGCCACATCTCTCGCCGCATCAAGATTTTCAGTTGTCATTATTTCGGATGCTTCACGCTTTGGATCGAGATAGCGGTAGGGATCTTCGAAAAGTCCAAGGTCATATTTGATTCCAAGTATTCTTCTTACCGCATCATCAATATCGGTGAGGGTAACTCTTCTATCGGACAGCGATTGTTTCGTGTATTTATAATAAACGGCACCCTGCATATCCATATCAACTCCGGCATTCAGTGCTTCCTCCCCTGCTTCCTTCTCATCTTTCGCGAACCCATGAAGCACCATCTCATTGATAGAAGTGTAGTCCGTTACTACAAATCCATTCCATTTCCATTCATTCTTCAGGATGTCTTTCAGCAGGAAAGGATTGCCGGAAGCAGGAACTCCGTTTATCTCATTGAACGATGTCATGAAAGTTGCAACGCCTGCATCGGCGCATGCTTTAAAAGGCGGGAGGTAAACATCTCGCAAGGTATTCTCAGAAATATCCACCGTGCTGTAATCACGCCCTGCCTGCGCCGCACCGTAAGCAGCGAAGTGTTTGGCACACGCTGCAATCGTAGTCGGGCTGCCCAACTGATCACCCTGGAAACCTTTCACCCTTGCCTTTGCAATTTGTGCAGCCAGGTAAGTATCTTCTCCCGCGCCTTCCATCACCCTTCCCCATCGCGGATCGCGGGCGATATCCACCATGGGAGCAAAGGTCCAGTTGATGCCTTCCGCGGATGCTTCCACGGCGGCTATTCTTGCAGATTTTTCCATAGCCTGCAAATCCCAGCTGCAGGCTTCGCCCAGCGGTATTGGGAAAATAGTACGATGACCATGAATCACATCATACCCGAAAAGCAAGGGAATATGCAGCCGTGTTTGTTCGACGGCGGTTCGCTGTAGTTCAAGGTTGTATTTCACGGTGTAAGCATTAAATATGGAACCCATCTTACCTGATTTGATGTCTTCCAGGTAGTTGCTTCTTACCGTTGGCCCGGTAACATCCCAATCAGAAGTGAACAAGGTCATCTGCCCGATCTTTTCTTCCAATGTCATTTTGAGAAGCAGGGAATCAATAAATAGCTGCTTTTTCCCCTGAGCCGCAGCGTAAAAAGGAAACAACAGCGTTGTGATGGCAACTGCGAGAAAGAAATAATATTTCATCATAAAAAGGTTGAGTGGTTAGCTGGTTTTTAAGTGGTAAACAATGCTGTATTTTCAATCGTCAATTAGTAAATCCGAGTTTGTTCATTGCAATATTTACTTCAGGACACGACATAAAAAGATTCCACAGCATTCCTGTCCTATAGTTTTCTATCATCGCTATAATAGGGCCCTCGTCAATGGCAAGATCTGAAGTACCGTACCAGCCTTCCGTTGCATTGAATGCATCATAGAAGCCATAGGGCCCCCATAATTTGTCGCCTAATGTGTAATAGAAAAACTTCAGTGCTTCCATCGACTCCTGTGGCGTATAAGGGAAGGATGAAAGTGCGGCGGTAGGTGAAATCACGCCTAAGTCATTAGTAGGAGAATGCGCGCTGTAACCACTTTGGTTGTCGCTGGCCGTAAGACCCCAGCAGGAGGATCCATATCCAACATAGTTTTTAGGGTTATCCAGACAATAGGCGCGGTTGATTTTAGTGTGATTAACATTCTGCTCCCAATAATCTGCATAGTCATCTTTAAGGTTATGCGGATTGAAGCCAAGAAATGAATAATGCGCGAAGAATAACGGACCTCCAAAGGCAAAGCCAACCGGTAACGGAAAATCATAATAGCTGTTTCCATTAACGATGCCCCCATTGGCTGCCCATCCGTTGTGATAAACTGTTGGATCAATGGTGTGCGACGGTGATCCGGCCGCCAGCAAATACGTGATCAATGCTTCATCATAACCGTTTATCTGCATGTTCATGATCCATCCCTTATCGGGTGACCAATGCCAGTATAACACCTGCTGTCCGCCTTTGGTAAACCAATCCCACTCCACTGTATTCCAGAGGAAGTTGATTTTTGAGATGAGTGCATTCTCCTGTGTATTTCCGGCATCAAGAAATTGCCGAACGGTCAGCAAACCCTGCATTAAAAAAGAAGTCTCTACCAGGTCGGCGCCATTATCATTTGTACTGAAAGGAATCACGTCACCATTATTGCCATTCATCCAGTGTGGCCAGGCGCCATGAAAACGATCTGCATCGGTGAGAAAATCTACGATTTTTTCCAACCGGTCAACCCCTTCCTGCCTGGTAATAAAATTTCTGCTGATGCCCACGAGAATAGCCATCACGCCAAAGCCCGAACCTCCGGTGGTAACGAGGTAACCGGATGATTCGCGTTCCAGGGCAAGTCCGCTTACAGGATGAGCTTTATCCCAGAAATAGCTGAAGGTAGCTTGCTGCACAATGGTGAGCAGTTCGTCGTCAGACACCACCGGAAACTTGGGTGTCGTATCCAATGCAGTGTAAAATTCTTTAGTGTATCCAGCAAAGATCTGTCCGTCTGCACCTTTGATCTGCGATGAAAGTGTCAGATAATATTTTTCAAAATGCTTTAGCGGCGTATTCGCGTGGATGCTTATTTTTTTGTTGCTGTCAGTCAGATTGTAAGTGATGTCAGCATATTCACCGCCATTGTATATCCTTACTGAATATTGATCAAGAGAGGCAGGGTCAACCGGCTGATCGAAAACTGCTTCCGCAGGAAAATTTCTGTCAACCTCTGTAACACGGGAAGTGGTCAGCAACACTTGTCCGGCTACTGTCACCGATAACAATTTCAGTGAAGCCTGAATTGTAGTAAACTTAATAATCAGCCCAGCAAAGGATTCCTGCTGAGCGCCCCTGATGGTGTTGGCCAGTTCAAGCTGATAAACCTGATTGTTTTGAAGAGCGCCGGTTGGTTTTGCAGAAAGTGTTTTATTGTTATCGAGGAAGGAAAACTGGAGCGGAACTTCGCTGCCTGCAGCGGTAAGTGAAACGGCCTGTTGTATAGAACTGGTATCAAGCGGTGAAGAGAAGGTGATATCAACCGGCTGATCGACGGGTATTTCTTCATTGACTGCACCGGCTGATATGTTCAACACTTCAGGGCCAATGCGGATTGTGGACAGCTGCAACATTCCGGTAACTGGCGGATCATTTTTCTTGCAGGAGAAAACAATTACCAGGAAAGAGAGCCAAAGTAAAATTCCCTGAATTATTATACATGATCTGATGTCGTACCGGTTATACAAAAACCAAAGGTTCCCGGCCTTACCGGCAGGGAACCTTTGGATGTTAATCTGCTTAATGATTAGCCACGAAATGTGGTATTACTTGCTTGAATTGTACATCAGGGTAATTTCACTTGGTGTTAAAGTCCTGTGATAAACTCTCACATCATCAAGCCATCCCTGGAAGTGATTGGAATCAGGTGAATTAACATTTCCCCAAGGCTCAGTAGAGAACAAGGCACTTGATTTATCTTCAGCAAAACCGAAAACGAATCCTTGTCCTACATCTGTTGCAGTCGGATCAAATTTCAAACCTACTGCATTGAGCTTATTTGCACCAGCCGGCCACAAATTAAAGTCCTGTGCTTTCATCAATTCACCATTGATATACATGGAACCGACTTTGCTTGGGGCATCATAAGTGAAGACAACATGTGCCCAATTGTCTTTGAGCAAACCATCAACACCACCGCTTCCGGTGAGGTCTTTGCAGAAAATCCAACCCTGCCAGCCACCATTATCCTTGGTTACGCCATCACCGGGAAACCAGCAATCTTCACCTTCGGTAACAGTACCGCAGTCGTACTGTGCGGCAATTTTGCACCATTTGTAATCGCCTGGAATTTCAAACTGGAATCCTTTGAAGAATCCTGTTCCCATAACGAAATTTCCTTTAGGATTACCACTTCCGTCCACATGTCCTGCACTTTCTGCTTTTACCCAGAAACTGAGTGCAAAACTGGCAGTGTTCATCAAAGTAGGACCACCGGGATATTCAATGTAGGTAGTCTTTCCATTGAAATAAGCAGCTTGTCCCAGTACGGTGCTCTTGGAAGCAGCAAAGGTTACATCTGTGTTTTCAGATGCAGCATAGGCACCTGTCAGATCATTAACAGATGAATTTTCAAAATCCCAGTACGCGACAGCACCTGCCGGAGCGAAAGTGCCTGCGGTGGTGAATGTCCTGGAAATGGCCGATGCAAGCGCTTCGCCATCGGTAGATTTGAGTCCGCCAATAACGAGGGCATACAATGCACCTGTTGCCAGTTCTTCATTGGGTGTAATAGTTACCGTGCTGCCACTGGTGGTGATGGTAAGATCTACGGCTACATCATCATAATCACGGGTAAGTGTGATATTGGTTGCATTGGCTGTAGCAGCGTCAACAGCGGTTGAAAAAATCGCGGTAATCTCAGCATCTGTCAGTATTCCTGTAGCGCTTGATGCTCCGTTGAGATCAACGCCACCGGCAGTAAGTGATGAAAGCGTCAGTGCCACCGGTTCGTCTTTCTTACAACTTTGTACCAAAATGGCGAAGAGTGCAATTGCCACCATGGAACTCATAATCCATTTCATGTTTTTCATTGTGATTTTTAAGTTTGGTTAAAAAAATTGGTTACTGCAAAATTGAACTAAATTATTGTCATTACCATCCCGGATTTTGAGATAGTGTACCTTGTGATATATCAATTTCCGTTTGTGGAATGGGTAAAAGTTCGTTTTTATTGCTTTGAAATCCCAAAGGACCCAGCACACTGACTGCCTTTCCGGTTCTCACAAGATCCCAGAACCGTACACCTTCCATCGCAAGTTCCGACCTGCGTTCCTTCAGAATTAGATCATTGAGCGCATCTTTATTGGTCTCAGTAACATCTGGCAGAATAGCCGCATTGCCTTCCCTTGCTCTTTCCCGCACCTGGTTTAAATACTTCAGTGCATCCGTTGTCTGGCCGTTTTGATTCAATGCTTCCGCCGCAATCAGCAAGACTTCGGCATAACGGATAAGCCGGCGGTTATGGCCCCATTGTTCGCTGGTGGAGGTTCCGGGAATCCATATCTTCTGATTATAACATTCAATCTCTTTTACCACGATATTGGTAGCATCCGTGTAGGTGATATCTGGTGTACTTCCGTCACCAAGAATGGTGACTCCATCAATCACCTCACCGAGGAAGATGATAGTAGCCTGCATCCGGGGATCGTCGGGTTCAAAAGAGTCGCGCAGGTTAATAGAAGGCCTGTTAAATCCCCAGCCGCGATTAGGTGTTCCACGTACTCCTTGCACATTCGAATATTGATTGCCTCCGTTTTCCTGTCCTTCATACTCAATGGCACCGATTTCAAAAACGGATTCTGCATTGTATTGACCATCCAGAGAAAATGTATGCGAATAATTAGGATCCAGCGAGTACAAATGACCGTCAATCACCTCCATTGCATATTTGGCGGCATTCAGATTATCATGGTCAAAGAGGTACACTTTTGCCAGCAAAGCTTCCGCTGCTCCTTTTGTAGCTCGTCCATAATCGGCAGGATTGAGTGCTGTTTTTTCAGGGAGATGGTCCACGGCAAACAACAAGTCATCTTTGATCAGTGCATACACTTCATCCCTGGAAGATCGGGGCAGATTGAGTTCGGGCGCTGTGGACGTAATGATTGGAACACCGCCCCAGGCACGAACGAGATCGAAATAGTACAGTCCTCTCAAAAACCTGGCTTCCGCAACATAGCGGTCTTGCAGTGTTTCATCATCCATACTGATCTCGGGCACTTTCTCAATCACCACGTTGGCACGCTTTATCCCTTCATACAATGCGCTCCACCATCTCGACAAACCATCCTGGCTGGTGCTGATAGAAAAATCATCATACGGCCCGACAGTATTGGCCTGATCGGAAGGGTTACTGCCTTTGTGCGCGTCATCCGACATGATGTCGAGAATCGGATAGCCTCCGGCATGGTAAAACCAGTTTCGCAACGTATTGTAAACAGCGTTGGTTGCCAACAAGGCATCATCAGCCGTTTCCGGAAAATTCTCTTGAGTGAGATTTCCTTGTGGTACCTTATCAAGAAAATCGGAACAACTTCCGCTGACCAGCACCAGCGCGATAAAAAATGAACGGGTTAAGATGGTTCTCATATCAGTAGTTGTTAGAATGTAAGATTGAGGCCTAATGAATAAATGGAGGTAATGGGATAGGTGCCCAGGTCAATGCCGTTTGATAATACATCCTCACTGCCAATTTCAGGTGTGTAACCGGTAAATTGTGTGAGGGTGAAAAGGTTTGTTCCACGGATATAAAAGCGGGCTTCCTTCATGTGAATTTTTGATGCAAGGCTTTCTGCAAAAGTGTAACCGAGTGTCAGGCTTCTTAAACGGATAAATGAACCATCCTGTATAAACCGGTCGGAGGGCGCGTAATTCACACCACCAGATGCGGCACGTGGCTCTGTGGTGCTGGTTCCCTCACCGGTCCAGTGATCAATCACATGTACTTCAAAATTGTACAGATCCGGGCGCACAGCTTCTTTTCCATTATACAGCTCGTTGCCAAGCTGCCCCTGAAAATCAATAGACAGATCAAATCCCTTATAGGCTGCTTCGAGGTTGATTCCATAAATGAAATCCGGGATAGGTGATCCGAGATACACCCTGTCCTGTGCATTAATTTTGCCGTCACCGTTTTGATCAACAAATCGAAGGTCGCCGACACCGGTCAGTGATTCATGCGGATAACCTTCCAGCTCTGACTGGTTTTGAAAAATGCCATCGGTCTGATATCCAAAGAAAGAACCTATCGGATTTCCAACACTGCTCTGCGTAACCGTCTGACCATTGCCCAGGTTGCCACCAAACAATACAGAATCAACCCCACTATTACCGCCCACGCTAAGCACTTCGTTATGAATCGTAGTGCCCAGCACTCCAATTCTGTAATGGAAACCATTCACCTCATCATTCCAGGCCACATTAAATTCAAATCCACTGTTCAATACAGAACCTGCATTGTAACGCACTTTAACTCCTTCGCCGTTGCCAAAATATCCAGGCGTAGAAAGCTCTACCAGGATGTCATCTGTAGTTCTGCTGTAGTAATCGAATTCGGTTGACAACCTGTTTTGAAGGAAACCGATTTCAAGTCCGATATCTGTTTGTTTGGTGCTCTCCCACTTCAAATCCGGATTGCCCGTTTTTCCATAAGTTGAACCGGGCAGCAGTAACTCACTTTGCCCAAACACACCATTCACCTGGTTAAGTACCAGCGCATACTGATCGAGATAATTTATTTTCTCATTGCCGATAACACCATAGCTGGCACGCAGCTTTAGATTGGAGATGGCCGGCATGCTTTCCATGAATGCTTCATTGCCGATATTCCAGCCGGCGGCAATTGACGGGAAATTAGAATACCGGTTGTTGACATTAAATTTAGAAGAGCCGTCTCTTCTGAATGTAGCGGTTAACAAATATTTACTGTTGTAGCTATAATTGGCCCTGAACAGATAAGAGATGAGCGAATAGTTAAGATTCTCATCTACACCGTTACTGATGCTGGTTGGATTGATGTTGTCGGCATTAAGATACCAGAGGTTCTTGGTATCTCCCAGAATATTGGTTCCTTCTGCACTCAGGTATTCAGAGCTGGCTTCCTGCATGGTATAGCCTGCCAGTGCATCGATGCTGTGCTTCCCGAACATCTTTTTGTAATTCAATGTATTCTCCCAGAGCCATGTAACATTTTCGGAGTTGCCGACAAAAAGATCGTTGATCTCGTTCTGTTGCTGAGGGGAAACGAAGTACACGGGCGCGAAATTCCTGTTCTTCTGATAATTCATATCAACTCCAAAACTTGTTCTGAAGGTGAAAGCCTTCATGAAATTCGCTTCGCCAAATATATTACCCACCGTTCGTAACCCCTTTTCATAGTTATTGGTGTATTCGATATCAGCCAATGGATTTCCTACGCCGGGCACTTCACCATAGGTACTGTCCGAATTATAAGGAACAAAGCCACCGGTTGTGCACGGTAAGCACCATAGGTTGCATTGGCGGTATTTTGTTGCTGATAAGGAGCAAACGTCAGGTTGTTGCCCAGCCTGAAGTTTTTGGACAGGTTATAAATATTATTCAATTGAAAGGAGAATCGTTCATAATTGGACTTGTCAATAATGCCCTGCTGATTGAAATAACCCAGGCCCACATAATACTGTGTTTTGGGAGAGGATCCGGCGACTGACAGGTGGTAATTCTGCATGGGTGCATTTTGAAACACCAGATCCTGCCAATCAGTATTCGGCACCGCATCCAGGTTATTGTAAGAACCAGGCGTAATGTCATTTACATAAGCCGCAAACTCCTTTCCGTCCAATAAATCAATTTTTTTGGCGAGCACCTGCGAACTGTATTCGGCTCCAAAGTTCACGGTAGGTGCATCCTGACCTCCTGCTTTTCCCTGCTTTGTGGTAACAATAATCACCCCGTTGGAGCCACGTGAACCGTAGATGGCTGTAGCAGATGCATCTTTCAATACCTCCATGGATTGAATGTCCGCTGAATTCAGGAAGGAAATATCATCGAGGATAACACCATCGACTACATAAATTGGAGAAGAGTTGTTAAATGTACCAACCCCTCTAACCCTGACAACAGCCCCTGCACCCGGCGCCCCGGAAGTGCTGGTCACCTGCACACCTGCTACTTTTCCCTGCAAAGCCTGCACCGGTGATGCGGCAGGTATCTTCGTAAGATCTGAACCACGCACCGATGACACAGCGCCGGTAAGATCACTTTTCTTCTGCGTTCCGTATCCTACTACCACAATGTCGTCGAGAATGGCTACATCAAGTGCCAGTACCACATCCACCACAGCTCTACTATTAATACCGACTGTTTGGGTGACATACCCCAGATAAGAAAAAACGAGCGAGTCGGTACCGGCATTTACTTTCAGGCTATACTGGCCATCGATATCAGTGGAAGCCCCTGCAGCGCCACCTTTCACCACCACATTCACACCGGTCATCGGCAGTCCGTCATCAGATCCTGTTACAGTGCCCTGCACAGAAAAATTCTGTGCGTGCACTGCCGCTGAAAGAAACATAACCGTTGCAAAAAGTAAATTTCTTACCATATCAAGTATTTTGAAATTTGAGATTCTCTGGTTGACGGGTTGTTAGCCTGCAAAGCGCCTGATGAAATATATCATTATTTAATTCCAAAAATGAATCCGTTCTTTTTCAGATGCTGATAACGGCTCTTGTTGAATTTAAAAAATGCGGCTGACCTGTGTGAAACACCCTCCTGCTTCTCCTTCAGTTTCTTCAACAAACCGTAGCTGAGCATTTTCTTCCTGAAATTCCGCTTATCAATCTTACGTTGAAGAATCGCTTCGTAAATATGCTGAAGTTGCGTGAGGGTAAATTTCTCAGGCAACAATTCAAATCCAACCGGCTCGTACTGAATTTTATGTCGTAGTGTTTCCAGGGCCTGCTGTGCAATTTGATTATGGTCAAAAGCCAGCTTGGGAATTTTATCCGCAGGCCACCAGAAAGCTTTTTTAGTATATCCCGAAATTGGATAGAGACCGTTGTCGGTGCGCTTGATGATGGAATAATAAGCGACAGTAATAACACGTCCCTGTGGATGCCGGTCAATTTTCCCAAAGGAATAAAACTGTTCAAGAAAGATGTTTTTTAATCCTGTAAGTTCATACAGCACACGCGCTGCTGCTTCATCAATATCTTCACTATCGTAAACCAGGTTGCCCGGTATAGCCTTCCATCCTTCAAACGGCGGCTGATTTCTTTCCACCAGGAGCACCTTTAATTCCTGCTCATCGAAACCGAAGATTACGCAATCAACGGAAAAATCAGAATGCAGCTTTGGAAGCTTAATCTTTGAATTCTTTTTGATACGCAGCAGGTATTGTTGACAAATATAGTATTCCTTTTCACTTAGTGTATTTTTTACACTATTATTTTTGTAAAAAATCCTACCCCGTATTTTGCATAAAAAACCAGTCCGAACTGATAAGCAGGAATGATTACGGTTTCTGAAACTGTTTCTTCATGTGGGAAATATGCGCAAGCGATAAGCATTCCTTAGCAGCCGTTGGTTCCGTTTATGCTTTGAATCGTATAAGTGTGATGGCTATTTATTTCACAGACGGGCAAGCTTGATGCTTATGCAAATGCACCTTTAGCACGTATAAATTCCTCTAATCGGATGACTATTTAACCTGATCCAGCCAGCCGCCTGAAAAACCTGCCTTCCTGAGTCCCGCGATAATATATGGATTTTTCTTCATCAGATTCCATACGAAGCCGCTTTGATAATTTTCCATTTGAATAATAATAGGCCCTTCATCAATCCCCAGGTAATCCTGATCAACCCAACCCTGCGACCCGTCTTTGTTGATGATCGTAAGATTGAAAGCATCCCTGAATCCATAACGGTCATATATCTTACTGCCATACTGCTGCTTCATGGCCTTCAGTGCCGGTAAACATATCTCGGGCGCGAACGGAACAGATCCGCCGGCTGCTGTAGGCGCTATGGTTCCATCATCCTGCACATACCATTGCGCAGCACCGCGTGCTGAGTATCCCATAAAAGCGATATTGGGATTGCTCTTGTTTTCATTTCCGGGGCCGTCGCAGGCCGTCAGGCCCCATACAGATGCAGAATAACCAATATAACCCGCAGGATTATTGATGCAATAAGCCTGGTTAGCATAAGTCGCCCGTCGTGAATTCTCGAAATAATCAATGCCTTTGCTGCGCATGTATTCATCAGCAATTCCTTTGAAATCAATATACATATGCGAATACTGATGTCCAAACAAAGGACCGAAGTTCACCATCTCCTGGCCATAGTAGTTTGCCCATTGATAAGTGCTTGTCCAGGCTTTCCAGCTATCAGCAGGGATGGTATGCGTGGGCGAACCTAAAGCAAGCACATAAATGATCATACCTTCATTATATCCTTTCCAGCGGGCGTCAATAAACCCGCTTTCAGGATGCCAGCCCATACTCATGGTGGCTTCGCCATTCATAGCCCAGTCCCACTCAACATTTCTGTACAAGGCATCAGCGATGTCTCGTATTTGTTTTTCGGTTTCATTATCAGCATCAAAATATGTCTGGCAGGATAGAATCCCCGCCATCAGCAATCCAGTATCAATAGTTGACAACTCGACGTTTTCAAAACGTAACCCTGTTACCATATCAATAAAGTGATAGAAAAATCCCCGAAAACCAGTGACCCCATTTTTCGCATCTCCCATTTTGGCCTGTTGAAAAAACTTCAGCGTCTTCAGCACCCTGTCAGCAGCTTGCTGTCTTGAAATATACTTCCGCTCCACCCCAATCAGATAGGCGGTAAGGCCAAATCCTGTTGCCGCGATACTGGAAAAACTTTTCGAAGGCCAGCGATCGGGAATCTGGCCATTCTGTTCACCTGCGAGGTCCCAGAAATAATGAAAGGTGCTTTCAGACAGTGAATCAATGAAGGTAGCCGGAATAACCGGCGCGCTCTTTTGGTAACAGGCGGACAGCAGGAAGACCGGAATGAACAGTAACCATAAAGTTTTGTTGAATTTGCGCATACAAAAAAGTTGATTGACCGGTTGATTAATTAAACGGAGATATCATCTAACAACGCTTTAATGGATAGCGTTTACCCTTGCTTCCATTGCAATGGATACCATGAAATGTGATTGCAGGATGGCAGCCGGATAAAAGTAAAGTTTAAAACAAACATTGCAAAGAATGCTGATTAAAACGCATTTGTCTTAAACAGTTTAACGGCTAAGGCCAGTAAAATGACTCCAAAAACCTTGCGTAACAAATTGATACCGCCGTTGCCAAGCAATTTTTCAATCCGGTGTGTATTCCTCAGCACCAGGTACACCACTACAAGGTTGATCAGAATGGCTGCGATGATATTTTCAATATACTCATATTGAGATCTGAGTGAGAGCAGCGTGGTAAGTGTCCCCGCGCCTGCTATCAGGGGAAAAGCGATGGGAACGATAGATACAGTCTCCGGTGATTCACCTTTGAAAAACCGGATGCCAAGAATCATTTCCAGTGCTAGAAAAAAAATAATGAATGCTCCGGCAATGGCAAAGGATGCAATGTCGATACCGATGAGCCGCAGAATGGATTCACCAAGAAATAAGAAGACGATCATAATGATGCCTGATACGATGGTGATTTGTTCGGATTTGAGCCTTCCCGTCTTTTGCTGAAGATCCACTAAAACCGGCAAACCACCGGTGATGTCGATCACCGCGAACAGGATCATGCTGATAGCACCAATATCTTTACCGTTGAAATGCATAATCAAATGCTTTGGTCAAAGATGATGAATTAATTGGTGAATGATACCTTGCCTGCCAGGCAACATCCTGCAGGAAATTTCAACAAAGCTGAAGAATAGCATTGATCAAAAATGGAAGGTACAAATGAACCTTCCAATCATTCCATCAACCATCATCATGAGATTGGCGGCTGAAAATAATATCATTAGTTTTATGCAACAATGAAACACGTTCGTTTCCTCTTCCTGCTGGTTGTTCATTTTGGCACCGCTGCTTCTCAACCCCTCTTTCATTTTGATGAGTTGAAAGGTGCAGTAAATCCGTATGCCGTGGCCTTTCAATCGCACCTCCCCTCATTCCTATACAACAGGAATCTTACAACGAGAGATGTTAGTTTCAAGCCATTGACAGAAACGTTTGATTATTATGACATGAACCAGGCTCAGTGGCTGCCCTTATACCAATTTGATTACGATTACAGCGCAGTCGGCCAGCTCAACATTTTGAATGAATATAACTTTGACCAGGTTTTAAATTATTATCTCCACAGCCGGCGTACCACGTTCGGTTATGATCTATTTGGTTTCCAACAGTATTTGCAGGAAGAAACATATGATGCTTCCACCGGCGGATTGATCAACAACATGCTGAATGAGCAACTGCATACTTCTGCGGGCGGGATTCTGCAGGAAAAAATCAGTTACTGGAATTCGATGGCAGCCACCTGGACTGCCAATCACAAACACGATTACACCTATCTGCCCAATGGAAAAGAGTTTTCCGTTACCCATGCGGATTGGTTGGATAGCACGCTGAGCTGGAACACCTATTCACAATACCTTTCCACCTATGACAGCCATGACAACCTGGTACTGTATGCCGGCTATACCTGGAATAGCGACTCGCTTTGGTGGCAACAAGAGACAAAGGACACGATGACCTATAATGCACAAGATCAGCTCATCCACAGTGAGTCGATGATCTGGTCTGCAGACAATCAAGAATGGCTTGTTTATTACGGAAGTGATTTTGAATACGATGGATCCGGTAATATCCTCCAAATCACAAATTCCATTTGGGGTGATACTGGATTTCAAAAACTGAATCAATACCTCTATGTATTTGAAGATGACAAGCTCACCAATATCATTTTTCAAATCTGGGATCTCAGTTCTGCATCCTGGTTGAGTTATAATATGGTTTCCTTGTTTTACGGACTCGCCGGCTATCAGGATCAAAAACTCCTGTCAACTTGGAACGGCACAGGCTGGGAAGCGACATACCGGTATCTTTATACCACTGATGATTATGGCAATATTATCCAGGCTATTGGTCAAACATGGAATGACCAATTCCACATGTGGAATAATGTCGAACGCTATATTGCTACTTGGTTAGAAGTACTTACCCCTGCCATCGTGATTAATAACCGTAAAATCAAGATGGCGCTTTTCCCTGATCCTGCATCCTGTTATCTGTATGTAACAGGTCTGGAGGCAAAGAATAATTATTCGGCGGTTATCAGTGATGCTGGTGGAAAAGTTTGGATGGAATGCAATGTTTATTCCGGACAACCCTTACTAGTTGATAAATTAGACAACGGGACCTATCTGATTACTATAAAAGAAAATAGCCGCAACGATGTTGCAGCCCTGCCCTTCATCATAGCAAAATAAACAACTCAGCTGTTCGAGGCAGCCGGCTTTTCACCTTGGGTAATGGATCCGGGGCAACCCATTTTCTGGCTTCCGCAGGAAGTTACAGCAATCGTAATCACGAATGCGAAGGCAATCAATGCCAGCAACTTAAAAACTGAAGGTCGGTTGAACATGTTTAAAAAAATTTAGAGCAGGCGTTTTTCTTCTGATTAATTTCGGGCGGTTATCCGCTCAAAAGTAAGCTGAATTGTTATTTCCTGCAAACCTAAAAAAATGAATGTTCACTTTATAGCTATCGGCGGAAGTGTTATGCACAACCTGGCCATCGCTTTAAGCCTTAAGGGTTATACCGTAACGGGGTCTGATGATGAGATCTTTGAACCTGCGAAAAGCAGCCTCGCCAAATATGGACTGCTGCCGCCTGCTTTAGGTTGGCATGAAGATAAAATCACACCGGCGCTGGATGCGATTGTACTCGGCATGCATGCCAAAGCGGACAATCCTGAATTGGTGAAGGCAAGGTTGCTGGAGTTAAAAATCTATTCCTTTCCGGAATTCTTATACGAGCAGTCGAAACACAAAACACGTGTGGTGATTGGCGGAAGTCATGGTAAAACAACAATTACGGCCATGATCCTTCACATACTCCGTAAAAACAATGTTGACTTCGATTACATGGTTGGTGCGAAATTGCAGGGCTTCGACATCATGGTTCGGCTGTCAGATGCTGCACCCGTAATGATATTTGAAGGTGATGAGTATCCGGATTCCACCATCAATAAAACGCCCAAGTTTCATTTGTATCATCCGGACATTGCGCTCATCAGCGGCATTGCCTGGGATCATATCAATGTGTTTCCGACTTTCGAGAATTATGTAAGCCAGTTCAGGACTTTTGCCGGGCTCCTTCCGGAGACAGGTCAACTGATCTATAATGCAGAAGATGCAGAGGTTTCGATCATCGCCGCGGCAGTCAATGCTTCCGTTTGGAAAGTTCCTTACGCCACTCCGGATTTCTTTATTGAAAGCGGTATCACCTACCTGAAACGCAGCGAAGAGAACATACCCCTGAAAATATTCGGCAGGCATAATCTTCAAAATATGATGGGTGCCATCGAGGTCTGTAAAGCTTTAGGCATCAGTGAAACGGATTGCCTCGATGCCATCAAAGATTTTAGCGGAGCTGCCCGGAGGCTTGAATTGCTTGGCCAAACCGCCACGTCCGCTACCTATAAAGATTTTGCCCATTCACCCTCCAAGCTGAGAGCAACAATTGCGGCGGTAAATGAACAATACCCTGAACGAAAACTTATTGCCTGTATGGAACTGCATACCTACAGCAGCCTCAACAGGAAATTTCTGTCGGAATACCGCGACAGCCTGAAAGATGCCACGGTAAAGATTATTTTCTATGACGCCCACACTTTCAAGATCAAAGAACTTGAACCGTTGACACCGGCTTTGATCAGGGAAACATTCAATGACGAATCTATTATTGTTTTCACCGACAGTCAACTGCTTCATGAATTTCTCAAGTCACAATCAAGGGAAAACACCAACCTGCTGATGATGAGTTCTGGTAACTTCGGCGGTTTGGATTTAAAAGAGTTGAGTACATTTGTCAACACTCATGCATCATCATAAAAATGGAATTAGTTCTCAGCCGCCCGCTTGCTTTTGTTGACCTGGAAACCACCGGTGTCAACTTCGCAAAAGACCGTATTGTTGAAATAGCGGTGCTGAAGCTGATGCCGGATGGCAACGTACATGAAAAACAAACACGGGTAAATCCACTTATACCTATCCCCGCTGCTGTTACTGCTATACACGGCATAACGGATGAAGACGTAAAAGATGCGCCTACTTTCGAACAAATAGCCAAGCAGTATTTCATATTTCTCGATGAATGTGACCTAGCAGGATTCAATTCCACACGATTTGATTTTCCAATATTGTTGGAAGAATTTCACCGTGCGGGAGTGGTCTTCGACGTCACCGCCAGGAAGTTTGTAGATGTTCAACGCATCTATCACAACCTGGAACCCCGTAACCTTGCTGCCGCCTACCGGTTCTATTGCAAGAAAGAACTGACTGATGCGCATAGCGCCATGGCCGATGTAAAGGCAACCTATGAAGTTTTGAAATCACAGCTTGATCATTATCCGGGTGTTTTACAGAACAATGTGGAATTCCTGCATGAATTTTCCAAAGACGGTGACTTTGTCGACCTGGGAAAACGAATGTACTATGAGAATAAGATCGAGATGTTCAATTTCGGAAAACATAAAGGAAAGGCAGTGACGGAAATTTTCAAAATTGAACCCAGCTATTTTGACTGGCTCATGAAGAGTGAATTTCCACTGGACTTCAAGGAAAAAATAAAAAGTATCAGAGAACGGATGAAAAAATAAACTCATGGTTCATCCGTTGGTGGAACCTGTTGGTATTGAATGCTTCATTACGTCGGGTGAAAGACCCATGATAAATGCTGAACGGATACTCAATTTGAACTAATCACCGGGAATGCCTATTGCTCAACTATTACCTGCCGACAACATTTGAAGAACTCACTCATCGTCATACCAACTTTTAATGAACTGGAAAATATTTCCAGGATGATCCGTGAGATATTTTCTCTTTACCCGGATTCCAACATACTTATTATCGATGATGCATCTCCGGATGGCACGGCTGCATTGGTCAAAAAGCTGCAAACGGAATATCCCGGAAAGCTTTTCATCGAAGAGCGCGAAGGAAAACAAGGACTTGGCACCGCTTACATCAAAGGATTTAAGTGGGCGATAGAAAGATCGTATGAATATATTTTTGAAATGGATGCGGACTTTTCCCATCCGCCAAAAGCTTTGCAGCATTTATTTGATGCTTGCGCCAGGGAAGGTTTTGATGTGGCTATCGGGTCGCGCTATGTAAAAGGCGGGCAGGTGATGAACTGGCCGACAGGTCGCGTACTGATGAGTTATTACGCATCTATTTATGTGCGGATCATTACGTGGATGCCTATCCGTGATACCACTGCAGGATTCGTTTGCTACCGGAAAAAAGTACTCGCCTCAATTGACCTCGATAAAATCAAATTCGCCGGTTATGCCTTTCAGATTGAAATGAAGTTTGCCGCATGGAAACTCGGGTTCAGGATAAAAGAGGTACCCATCGTCTTCAGCGACCGGCTGGAAGGAATTTCCAAAATGAGTAAGGGAATCTTCAGCGAAGCGGCAACCGGCGTCTGGAAGATGAAATGGAAAAGTTTTTTTGAAAGCTATGCTGCCACCGCGAAAGCAAAAGCAGGGAACTAACAGCTGGATTTCGCTGGCAGAGCCCGGAATTTTCAATAGATGAGTCCCACCTCGCTAAACTTTATCGCTGCTACGGTTTTACTCAATGCCTTCAGAAAAGAAAATCTTTCCTATTCCTCTGTGTTGCGTCCTGGTTCAACCTGTTGCGGCCTGCACTGCAAAATCCAGGTTTATATACTAATGCCATCACGGTTGCGTTAATCGTCATCATCCCTCCTGCTATGATGGTACTTAAATCTCTCTTGCTGCTTGCCAGCTTCGCTCCCATTCTTTCTTCGCCATGCAAGGTAGAAGCCGTAACGCTGGACGAGGCCCTGAGAAATAAATGGATTAAAGTCAGCATCCGCGGGTTTGATTATCGTACCGATTCCATTTATCGCTCGGTCTTCTATGGAAAGTGCCTGGTGCTGACCTGTAAAAACTTACGATCCACACCGCTGGAAATCCACGAATCGCCAGGCCGGTTTTTTCAACCGGAGGACTCTTCCCTGCAACGTATGGTGCTTACCAATGCACTTGCCTTAAGCTTAGGCGCACAGCAGGAAATCACCACTCCCATCTATGCCATGTGTACAGAGGCTCATGATGGTGCACCCGGGCTTACCACCCAGTTTCATGCGGGTAAGATGGCGCCGGCAGCGTTGCAGCCTTTGCTCAATTTCATAGCAGCCCATCACTATCAGAATGAGGCGGCGCAGCAAGCCATCTGGTGCGTTACCGACGAATATTCACCTTACTCCATTTCATCAGAAGACACTGCCATCAGCAACCAACTGCGCAAGTATGTGTGCGGATTGAAGCATGTGAAGTATGTAAAGGACAGCGGTGAACAAAAAGGAGCGCCTCTTTTCAGGATGGTAGATGGCACTTTTACCTACACTATTCAAAAACCTAAACGGGTAGATCTTATCATCTATAATGAGGCAGGACAGGAAATAAAGAAACTCGTGATCAACGAATCACAAGCTGCAGGAACTTACAATTACAACTATCATTTTAATCTTCCGATCAATGAAAATGCTTTACTGCAACAAGCATTACTCATCCGGTTTTCTTTAAATGGTGAGTTGATTGCGGAAAAGAAACATGTGCTGAGCAATTGATACGGTATGTCAAAATGCAAAACCAGTAACGGGTTTCACACCATGTATAACAGCATTGCTGTTGTTTTGAACTGCAAATGAGGGTTGAAGTGTCATAACGCATAGGGAGCGGATCCTGACCTTGACATCCTTTCACCTTAAGTTGAAAGCCACCATAGAAATTCTTTCAAATCCTTTCGACCCGGATTTTTCAATTGAAAAATCCCTACTGAAGATATATCAATTGCACCTGATCAGGAATGCGTTAATTTTTTTTGCAGATCTTCCAGTGAAACCCCTTTGGTTTCCGGCATCATCCTCCAAACATAAAGAAGCTGAAACACCATCATCACGCTGAAAAATGAAAAGATCAATCCTCCGCCGTAATGATCAGCCAGTACCGGAAATACATTGGCAATGAGCGCGGCGAATATCCAATGTGTGAGGCATCCAAGCGCCATGCCTGAGGCACGCACGGCATTGGGAAAAATTTCTGAAATAAACACCCATATCACCGAACCCTGACCAATCGCATGTGAAGCAATAAAAAGGAAAACATAAACAGGCACATTGGCATAGGACTCATTAAAAAACGCTCCTGCAACAAGGGCAAGTGAAAGAATGTAACCGATGGAACCTATGTACATCAACACCTTTCTGCCAACCCGGTCAATCAGTACCCAACCGATAATCGTAAAAATTAAATTCACCACGCCAATGCCAATGGTTGAAAACAACGCACCCGACTTTGCGGAGCCGGTCATCTCAAAAATGCGTGGTGCATAATAAATTATCGCATTAATACCTGATAACTGATTGAAGAATGCAAACAGAAATGCAAGCAGTATCAACCTATAGTATTTCTTTTGAAACAGGCTTTCCTTATGGCCTTTGCGTTGTTCTTCTGCTGATTTCCTGATCGCCAGTACTGCTTCATCAACCTGCTCTTCTGTGATGGACAAAATAGCTCTTGCCTTGCTCTCATCACCTTTGTGCAGCAGCAGCCACCGTGGTGTTTCTGGCGTAACCAACATCAACAAAGAAAAAAAGAGTGCCGGCACAGCGACGATGCCCAGCATCCAGCGCCAATCATTGGCGCCGCCTTCCAACAGGTAGTTTGAAACATAGGCAATCAGGATTCCCAACACAATATTCATCTGAAATGAAATACCCATGCGGCCCCTGAATTTGGGCGGCGCAATTTCCGAGATATAAACAGGCGCCACCACCGATGAAGCGCCTATACTCAATCCACCAATAAACCTGAATATCATAAATGCGCCAACGCCGTTGGCCAGCGCCGAACCGATGGCAGAAAAAAAGAAGAGCAACCCGATGGCAATGAGTGTCTTTTTTCTTCCATAGTTGTCGGCCGGCACGCCGCCAAACATTGCCCCGATAACGGTGCCATATAAAGCCATCGCTATGGCTAAGCCATGGCTCCAGCCATCGAGCTGCCAGAGTTGCTGTATATCCTGCTCTGCACCGGATATAACCGCAGTATCAAGACCAAACAAAAAACCACCAAGACCGACGGTAATGGACCATAGTACCAGTTTGCTGTTCATGTGAATGATTGAAAGGTGAAAAATGATTGCTGCATGAACGCTCAGTGCATAAACCCGCATTTTGCAGTTGAAGCAGCAGTGGGTCAAGCCAGACTCAGAACAGACTTCGGTTTTCGGGACATTTTCTTCACAGGTGAAAATGCGCAACCCCTAAGCTGTTAAGATTCTTTGTGCAGAGGGATTATTCTCTTGAAAAATCCGGGATAAATGTATCAATTCAAATGAAGAATACAACATAAGCAAATTGGACCAAGCCGGATTACTATAGTTTAAAAATACCATTAGGAGGATCGCACAAAAATATGTTGGATGGTGAGCGGGTTTACTTCCGCATAGGTTTACTACAAAAGATCATAAGGTGAATTCCTAACTCCGTTACTCCTAGCTCTTCAAACTTTACGGCTTCCCTGGCCTTCTACACTTCGTTTGAAGTGAATGGGCTTTGACACGATGCTGTCTTTAAATAGCGTCTTCACGCGCCTTTGAATATTTAGTGCTATTGCAGTTGTAGGTCTGGCCTCATTCCTGGCTTCGCAAAGACGAACGGCGACGCTCTGCAAAGATTCACAATAGCGCTAAATCCTTATTTACAGGATTCAATACAGTACCTTAAACCAAGATTTCCATCATGCTAGTGTCAACTCTTCCAGTATGATGGTTTCAAATATTAAGCAAATCATCTTCAGTTTTTAATCAATTTCACTGTTTGGATAGAATCATTGGATTTTATCATACAGAAATAGATCCCACCTTTCAAGGCAGATAAGTCCAATTCATTGTTAAGATCAGTGAGCTGATAAGTCGACAACAGCTTTCCGGATATGTCATAAATTGACAGGGTATGTCCGACAGCGGCAGAGGGTACAACAACTGATACATAATTCATGAAAGGATTGGGGAAAACCGTAACACTGGAATTTGCCGGTTCAAGAAGCGATGAAGAGATATTTCGCCCCGCAAATGGAGACGTGATGATAACCGAATAATCTTCCGTTTCTCCGCGATCATAAGATCCGCAAGGAGCAGGCTCGCCACCATATTTCATCGTAATTCGCATGCGTGTATTACCAGCCGCCGCATTGGCCGGAACTGTGAAATTTACAGCTATCCATCCGAGAAAATCAGATGCAATATTTACCACCTGCTCGCCGGCATCGGTAAAATCGTTGTCGTGATTATAATCAATCCAGATACAGTAGTTTTCTGTTAGACCGTAAGGCAATGCAGCTGACAGATATCCATAGATAGTCGCTCCTTGCTCGAGGCTGGTGCTGATGTTGGTAAAATCCGCATAACCATTATTACTGGCGGAAACATTTTGAATTCCGCCAATCCAAACGAAAGACAAATACTCCACGGAAGCATCAATGCCAGTAGTGCTGCAATAGCCCATTCCGGTTGTGGTAAAGCTCTTGATTTCGCCATATCCTGAAGGACCACTGCTGCAAACTGCCTCCACAGCATAGTTGTATGTTTTCCCTGCTGCCAGTGTTTTTATTTTAATGGTGGCTTGATCAGTAGAGACCGTTGTCCAATCTGCGGCTGTTGTTGTTTTATACCGGAGATGATATAAATATGCTCCGGCAACTGGTGTCCATGAAAACTTTGCGCTTGTATCTTTAATTGCGGAAGTATTCAAGCCGATAGGAATTTCACAGGAACCTATGCCGGTATGATCCAGTAGGTGAATTGCCGTCATGTTCGTACCACCTAAGACAAACAAACTGCTGTCACTGGCAAGTGTGCATCCGATTCCCCAACCGGAATAGATATTCAGTGAATCAACCCATTGCTGTACCCCTTCATTACTATACTTGAGTGTAATCATACGCAGGTAAGAAGATCCGTTGGGTTGTGTAAATTCAGGGCCGCCCTTGCCTGTTACAAATACTTCACCACTCGATTTTGCAACAAGATCATAAGGCGCTTCATCGTTGCCTGTTGTTCCATTGTAGCGGACGTCCCATAGTTTAACTCCACCATTGGTTGTTTGAAATGTTATCCAGTCAAAATAGGCCGCATTAATTGAAACATAACCGATTATAGTAAGCTTACTTGCGACAAGGGTTGAAATGGGTCGAAAGTTTCATATCCCCAAAATCATATCCCTTCTTCCATGTTTGTACACCTGCCGCATTGAATTTAGTATACTAACATTCGCTGCCGCTTGACGGAGAAACCTGGTTGGGATAATTAGTCAACACATACACATTGCCACTACCATCCTTGGCTTCAACATCCTGGCCTGAAAAACCATCACGATCAGTTTACCTGCAACGTACCTGTCGTGTCCCAAGCCACAATAGCAAGAGTTGAAGTGTATTCAGCAGTTCCGGTTACCACCACTTTGTTATCCTTCAGCTTCATGCCTGCAAATCCGTGTATCGTTCCCAGGTTTATGCTTGTATTCACCAACACTGTACCACTGTTGTTGAGCTTCAGCAGTACAAATCCGGCCGGCGTGGTGCCCGCTGTTCCGATGTAAAGATTTCCTTTGTTGTCGAGATCACCTTCCAGGTTAAATTTCTTTCCGGTCGAACTGCCAACTACATAACTGAGGTCAATATTTTTCTTCCACAGCAATGCTCCATCCGGGTTGTATTTCAACACTACTACGGCATTGGGATATTCCCAACTGGAACCCCACGAATATCTGTATCCGACAACATAAATGTTTTTATTCTTATCTGTCTTCACCCATGCCGGTTTTTCATATAGATTAGGTATTCCGGAAGTGGAAGATACTTCCCACAAAAGATTGCCAAACTTATCATACTTCCTGGTATACATATTCTGCGCCGTGATGTAACCGGCAACAATAAGGTTATTTGATTTATCTCTTGCAATCATGCTGCCTGATTTTTGATTGTTACCGGCAGTTTTAATCCAGTCGGTAGAATACGAAGCCATGATGTCGGCGGAAAGCAGCAAGCAGCAACTTAGCAGGAATATCTTCTTCATTTTATTTAGTTTTTTAGTGGAGTGAATAAAATCCAAAAATAGCTTGATGACAGGGTGATATAACTGACTTTTTACAAACTTAGAGATGACTTTTATCATGTTTCTGGGGGTTTAAATATTTTAAGCTTGAATTAACACCTTTGCCTGCCTGGCGCAACATATTGTTTGCAAAGACCGACAACGGTCATAAACAAACAACGGTGATCTTTGCTTATGCCAGCCATAACGACATCACCAGCATCGACGAGCGATGAGGTTTTGTTTTACCTTACTATAATTAGTTAACTTAGGATATGGAAAATGTGATACTACAAAAGAAAAGGTCGTTGAAAGCTGATACAATAGCTGCATGTCATCGAAAAAGCAATACGTTGCAGTTATTTCCTGCAATATTTGCATTTCTAGTCCTCCTTCAATTCAAAACTTCAGCAACAACAGTAAATAACCTGGCAGGATATTACAGTAATGGCCAGGTTTTCCTCACCTGGCTGAAGGTAGAGAACCAGTCGGCTTATTATAAAGTGTACCGGTCGGCTTCTCCTATCACACAGCCGGGGCAGCTCAGCAATATCGAATACCTGGGCTATACCAACTCCACTTCCGCATTAGATTTTGATCTCACCAAGCATGATAATATGGAACGGTATTTTGTAGTGGGACCGGATTTTCAACCCTTAGACAGCCATGAAGGATTGTTTGTCGCCACCACCCTTGCCAATGGCACATATTACTATGCGGTTACGACAGTATTAAACGGAACTGAAGATGTGACCATCGCAAGCGGCGAAAATGTTTTAGAGAGTCCGGTGGCTGAAACAGTGGCAGCGCCGCAGCCTGTTTTTCAGTCAATGAGAAACATTGCATCAAAGCCAATTGAAATCTATTCCACTTTCATCAGCAGCAGGTATGCGGCAAATCAACCATTGATGAACAAAGCTGGTTTTATAGCCAATGACTTCGCCTTATACCGCAACGGAGCAGCGTCAGGCAAGCATCCTTTGCGGATTCGGTTTCACGGCGGCGGTGGCGATTTTTTGCTGAATATTATCACCGTTACAGGTGATGAAATGAATATCAATCCAGAACATTTTTTTCCCAGTGGAAAGCACGCTTTTTGGACGGGAGCGAATGAAAACTACAACATCCTCGATGCAGACAGCAATATATCACCTCCGATAAGCGGCGTGAATTATGATTTCAGCCGGCAACAGGTAAGCAGGCTGATAGACTGGGCCATCGCTAACTTGCCGGTGGATACCAACCGGATTTATCTTGAAGGCAGCTCTATGGGGTCCATCGGTGCTTATTTCTACGCCATCACCAATCCGGATCGCATCGCCGCAGTAAAGCTGAGTGGCAGTGTCTTTGACCTGTCCTTCCAGGACGATGCCTACGCAGGATGCATGCTGAATGAAGGTAATGAGCACCGCGTGGAAGGTGACAGCCAGTTTGGTGAAGTAGGCTCCGGCCTGTATGCCAATTCCGGCTTGCTGTTTTATCAGCAGGTTAATGGCAACTGGATGACCAATACCTACAAGGAAAAAGACTATCCCTTCATTTACAGCATCAACGGCAAAAATGATACGGTAGTAGGCTGGACAGAGAAAACCATTTACTACCAGGCACTGAACACCTCTCATGCCGGTGGTTATTATTTCTGGGACAGAAGAAAACACGGAGGCGGAGCATTGGTAACCTGGAGCGATGAAAACTTCAATCTGCTTCGATACAAGAATAACCAGTCCTTTCCGGCATTTGCGAATTGCAGCTGTAATGAAGATTATGGTGATGGCAGCGCAGCCAGTGGAGACAATTACGGAACCGTGAATGGGTTTCTCGACTGGAAGGATAATATGACAGACAGCGCATCAAAATGGAAAGTGAAACTCTTTCTCCGCGACCTGGATAAGCTGAGTGGCACGGAGCCGGCGCCTGCTTTCTGTGTGGCTGATGTTACACCCAGAAGACTGCAAAACTTCAAGATGGAACCCGAACACGCAGGATCAACCACGCAATCCGGCATGGCAACATTTACAGACGGTATCCTTATTGTTCCCGGAGTTATGGTTTATAAAGACACCGTTTCCGTTACCCTCTCCCATGCTTCAAAAGATACAATTGTCAGAAACATCAGTGGTGTGTTTATCACCCCGAATATTTTTGAAGGCAATACAACTATTCACTATGTCATACCAAAGCAAGGACGGTGCGTTGTGAGTGTTTATGATTTCATGGGAAGGTTCATCAAAACGCTGCTGGATGAAGAAAGCACGGAGGGTCAGCATCAACTGGTGTGGAATGGAAGTGATGCACGCGAAAAGCAAGCAGCTCCCGGAATCTATTTTATCAGTGTGAAATCCGGAAGCATGGCGCAAACAAATAAATGTGTGCATACGAGGTAATTTCACCGCCCACGTGTCTCTGATGAAAGGCATATGTTATGAGCTGGCAGGACACGGGGGCAGTTTATAACACTTGCTATTGTTGGTCTGGCTTCGCATTTAACTCTGCAAAGGCCAACAACGCCAAAGAATTTTTCTCCAACTTTTCAGGGGGCTAAGACAGTACGGATTACAAAAGATATATCTTTGAGAATTATTCACCAAATATTGATTGTCATAGGATGAAAAAAAACCTACCTGCTTTTCCTCAAGCCTCAATGCGTTTTTTAGCAGTGGTCTGCTTGTTTTCGCCACTACTACTTAACGGCCAAATAAACTATTTCGCGCCTGTAGGTTCAACTTGGTATTATGATCACACCTTTTTCTTTGGAAACAATAAAAATGATTATACTAAAATTTTAACAATTGGGGATACAGTATTAGACGGTCAAACAAGTAGTGTGTTATTTGTTGAAAATGCGGACATCAATATTCCTGATTTATCAGACACTGTGTTCGTTCGGTTCAATAATGGAAAGGTTTTTCGATACTTCCCGTCAATTGATGCTTGGGGATTACAATATGATTTCAATGCTTCGGTTGGAGACATTTTGATGTGCTATGGCAATTACTTTGCTATGGTGGATAGCTTTAAAGTAAGAGTTGATTCAGTTGGTACAACAAGTATAAATGGCAACGAATTAAGAACTCAATACTACACAAGTCTTGATGGTGATTGGGATTACACACAAAAGGTAATCGAAGGGATAGGGGGGCAAAATTTTTTGTTTACATCTTGGACATTAGCTGAAAATACAAATAATGGGCTTAGATGTTACATTGACGATACCATTGGATATTATAACACCGGCATGGTCGATGTATGCGATACCATATTATATCTTGGTTTGAACGACCATTTAGAATTGGAAAAAGTAAGCATTTTTCCAACTCTGACTAATAGCCATATAACAGTTAAGAATCCTACACCAGATAAAATCGAACTCACATTGTTTGATATTCGACAATGTATTATTTCGAATTGTTATATTCTTCCGTACGAAAACAAGGAAATCGATTTTATGAACGTATTACCTGGATTTTATTTTGCGAAAATTGAATTTAAAAATATCTCTAAGACGGTCAAAATTATAAAACTTTAACATATTCTAAACCCACTAACATGAAGTACAAACTATGTTTACTAGCCTTATTCTTTCTAAATTTTTCAGTTTATAGCCAATCTCCTGATCCTAATTTATTCACTTGTGGAAATGATGTGGGATCATCAAGCGGTTTAGGACTGGGTGGTTGTAGTTACACATCGGATTATCCATGGAGCCTCTCAGATTTTTACCCTAGTTCAAGTTCAGGGGTTAAAACTTTAAAGCTTAGGTTCATTGTTATACAGAATCCTAATAAAATTATAACTAAAACTGATGCAACTTATTCTGGTAATTTTGTTAATAATTCTGAGGTCCAAAAATTTTTTACGGATATAATAAATTCTTTAAATTCGTCATTTGGAAACCTCGTAACTGATGCTGGATGCACTGCTCCAGTAATTACTGATTCTAAAATTAGAGTCCAACTCGCGGGTGTCACTTATGTTTCTGATGCCACAGGAAATGTATGGGCGAATTACAATAGTGAAGAATGTCCAGGAACTGAGTCGAGCACAACTTCATGGGATGCAAATCAATATTTGACAAATTCCGGTACTGAACTTAATGTGTTTTTTACAGAAGAACCCAGTCATTTTGATTACTTTGTTTTAGGAACTGGTACAGATATCTCTGATGGTCGTTGGTGTGCTGCTACTCGGCCAGGATACCCGAATGCTAGTTCTCCGCCAACATTTTCTGAAATTCTTAAAGTCAATGCGAGGGGCGTTTTTACAGGATTTTATTATGATAAATATACTCTACCCAATGGCACTTTATATTGGAATTCATCTGTTACAAATTATGATAGTCCGCTCAATACTTATTGGTGGGGCGTCAATGGTACGGCTTGGGGCCTACTGCATGAAATTGGCCATAATTTGGGACTTCATCATATTAATGGTTGCAGCAATATAATGGATGATGCTGGTAGTGCTCAGAGGCACTATCTAACATCCGATCAGATAGGGATAATTCAAAAGGTTTCTTCGTTGCAATCTACAAGAAATTATATAATACATTCCTATGATAATGCAAATCCAATAAATATAACCCTAGCAAATGATGATTGGAACTATGATATCAAAACTTATAATGACATTATAATAAAAAACGGGAGTGTACTCAATATAAATTGTAATGTATTAATGCCGCAAGGATCAAAAATTGTTATTGAATCCGGGGGTAAACTTATTGTAAATGATGATGCGGAAATTGCTCTTGGACTTTACGGTTATA
>JBGAWA010000049.1:0-30248 GCA_044227805.1 Chitinophagales bacterium
TGATGGTATTTGCCATCCGCAGATTGGCTGCAGGCAGCAACGGATATCAGCAGCAGCACTAATAGAAAATATTGTTTCATTATTCGTGTTTTTTAAATGGTTGAATCATTTGTTTGAAAAAGTTCGCCGGATAATATTCCGACCGTTCAAAACCTAAGGGCTCATCACGACCACTTTCAGGCCAGTGAACGGTGCCAAAAAGATAATCCCAGCAGCTCAAAGTTAATCCAAAATTTACTCCGTAACGGGCCGGCAGTTCTTTCGCATGATGCCATATATGCATTTGAGCACTGTTAAAGAGATATTTGAACGGGCCAATCGGTAACCTCACATTCGAATGATTCAGGTGACCTATGGCCAGCGTAAAAATATGCACCAGTATAAAGTCATTGATACCAAAGCCTATCATGGCCAACGGAATGTACTCAATGGTTCTGTACACGATTGTTTCCATCCAGTGAAAGCGAAGGTGTGCGGCAAAGCCCATCTGCTCCACCGAATGATGCACTTTATGAAATTCCCACAACCATCCCACCCGGTGCAGCAACCGATGAACATTCCAGTCAATAAAATCTTTTACCACCAGCAACACCAGTAATTGCAGCCATATGGGCCACGTTTGAATGTTGATGGCTACGACATTGCTCCATCCGAATAAACCAATAAAATCAGAGAAGGCCTGCACACCCATATTGGAAAGTGCATTGTATCCGATCAATGAAAAAAGAAAAAAATTAAAGAACATATAAAACCCGTCGAGCCAGAAGTCTTTGCGAATAAACGGCTGATCCTTTCTCCATGGAAAAACGATCTCCAGCAACCAGCAAAAGAGAGACAGACCTAACAACCAGTAAAAGTAATTGTGCCAGGAAGGATGCAGTATTTCACCTTTCAAATAATTCCAGTATCCGGTGAAGGATGTGCCGAAGATATTCCAATAGGAGTGCATAGATTAAAAATAATACTGTTCAAAAATCGTTCAGCTCAATCATATTGAGAAAGACAAAGTAAGACACAAAAGTAGCCATTGGCTGCCGGCTCACCATAAATTATGTTGCCGGCAGTTGATTAAATTTGCACAAAAACATACGATTTTGAAATCATTGCTTATCGGCTGTCTTATTCTATTGCAATTCAATACTACTGCCACTGCGCAAGAAGTACCGGTGCGCTCAAAGTTGCACCTGAGTACAGAAATGAAGGAGCCTTCCAATGCCACCATTGACGATTTTCTTGGGGAAGACGAAAATGGTTTTTATGTATTGCGGAAGAAAATAAACAACTCCGCTGTTGGTTTTTTCGGATCCTTCACCGGCTTCATCATTGAATCCTACAGCAATGACCTGCTGCTGAAAAAACGACAGGAGCTATCACCTGCCGTCGATGGCATGATCGCTGAAATGGATATGGTAAAGTATTTGGACGGACGCTTAGTTGCCTACTTTACCTATGTAAACAGGAAAGAAGGGAAGACAGAATTGTACTATCAGCTGATAGATAAAAAAACGCTGCTGCTGTCAGGTACCCCCATAAAAATTGCCGCCATTGCTTATAGTACCCGCAGCAGGCAGGGCGAATTCAGGTATCAGCCATCCACCGACAGAAATAAGATTGCCATCATCGCCGCATTACATGATGAAAAGCAATTCAAAGAAACATTTACCACCAGTGTGTATGATGGCAGCATGCAGCTGCTGTGGTCGAAAGACATCACCTTGCCCTATGAAAGCGAACTTTTTGAAAGAGAAAAACTGCTGCTGGATAATAATGGAAACCAGCGGAACCGTGGCGAAAGAGTTTGATATCGCTGTTCCAAATCAATTTATAACGGATGTTGGATTTAATATTACCCGCGATGATAAACTTGCCATTGCCGGCTTCTACTCCACGCAGGGCACCTACAGCATTAAAGGCATTTCATTTACACTGATCAATGCGGCTACCGGCAGCGTGGTTAAACAGGGCATCAAACCTTTTGACGCTTCCTTTCTTGAACTCTTTTCGCGAAGCCAGGTAGATAAGAAAGTCGCGGAAATTTACAACTACGACCTCGACAATATCATCATCCGCTCTGATGGTGGCGTACTGCTGCTGGCAGAACAGTATTTTGTAGAGTCGCGGTCAACCCGTTATTATACGGGAAATACCTATACCACACGGACCACATATTACTACAACTACAATGATGTGATGGCCATCAATATCAATCCTGACTTATCCGTTGCCTGGGCTACCAAAATTCCGAAGAGGCAGGTAACAACCGATGACGGAGGTTATTACTCTTCGTATGCTTATGCTGTTGGAGGTGATAAAATTTACCTGCTCTTTAATGATAACCCGGATAACCTGTTGATTACTGATCCTGCTAAGGTTGCGAAATATTCCGGCGTCAAGAAATCCGTGGCCACACTGGTCACCATCAGCGCGGATGGCAAGTGGAAGAAGAGCTTACTGTTCAGTAACCAGGACCAGGGAGAGATACTTCGTCCAAAAGTTTGTGAACAGACTGCTGACCGCCAGTTTTTTCTCTATGCCGAAAAAGGAAAGAGCTATGTAATCGGCAAAGCAGATCTATAACTTCACACATACATTTTTAGCTTCCGTAAAAAAGCGCATCGCTTCATTTCCTCCTTCGCGCCCTACACCGGAATTTTTCATGCCGCCAAACGGTGTCCGTAAGTCACGGTGCAACCAGCAGTTGATCCAGATAATGCCGCTCTGCACCAATGCTGCCATTCGATGCGCACGAGTGAGGTTTTCTGTCCAGATACTGGCAGCCAGGCCATACGTGGTACTGTTGGCGAGTTGCAATGCCTCCGCTTCTGTTTCAAATGGCATGATGGTAACAACAGGGCCAAAAATTTCTTCCTGGTTGGTTCTGCAATTCCAGGGCAATCCTTCAATAATGGTTGGCTGAATGAACCAGCCGTTTTCGCAGCGTCCTTTCACTTTCACCACCTGCCCGCCACATAAAATGGTTCCGCCCTCCTCTTTTGCAAGGTTGATGTGATAGTTAATCTTATCGAAGTGCGGACCGGAAACGATGGCTCCGATGCGTGTTGTTTCGTCCAGTGGATCGCCTACGGTTAATTGTTTTGTGGCCTCCACAAAAGCGGCTTTGAATTTCTCATAAATGGGTTTTTCAACCAGTATCCTGGATCCACACAAACAAATCTCTCCCTGGTTGCTGAAGGAAGAAAGCAAGGTCGTCTTTAGCATCTTCTCAAAATCACAATCCGCGAAAATGATATTGGGATTCTTACCACCAAGTTCGAGTGATAGTTTTTTAAACATGGGCGCTGCGATGGATGCTATTTCCTTTCCTGCCCTGGTACTGCCGGTGAAAGATACGGCCTTGATGCCCGGATGTTTGACAATAGCCGCGCCGCAATGTGGCCCGTTGCCATGCACGATATTCAATACGCCGGCAGGCATTCCGGCTTCCATACAGATCTTTGCCAGTTCATAACCAGTCATCGGTGTCACTTCGCTCGGTTTTGCGATCACGCAATTTCCTGCAGCCAGGGCAGGGGCAATTTTCCAGGTAAATAGATACAGCGGCAAATTCCAGGGAGAGATACAACCCACCACACCAACAGGTTGCCGGAGCGTATAATTGATTGCGCTGTTTTCCATGTGGTGTGATTCACTGGGAAACTGCAGCACAGCCGTTGCGAAAAAACGGAAGTTGGAAGCGGCGCGCGGAATATCCAGTGTAGCCGCCAACTTCTTTGGTTTCCCATTGTCGATGGATTCAACCTCTGCGAGGTAATCATTCTTCTCATCAATCAGATCCGCCACCTTGAGCAAAATCCTACAGCGCTGCTCAGCAGGCATATTGCTCCATCCGTGAAATGCTTTTTCGGCTGCCGATACGGCCAGTGCCACATCCGCTTCATCCGAATCCGGTACCTGGGAATACACTTCACCGATCGCAGGGTGATAGTTATCAATATATTTTTTTGCAACGGGAGCCGTCAATTGTCCATCGATGTAATTTTTTATCTGAAACATGCGCGTGGAGGTATAAGAAGGTCAAAGGTAAGGAGGTTGAAGCAAGTTTGAACTATGCCGGCGAATGGACTTACTTAACGGCAGCATCAATCATTCAACCCGGATTTTTCAGTGGAAAAATCCCGCTTTGCTGCGACTCAGAACTGCTAAGGGTTTGCTCAATTTGTCAAGAAAAGAAAATGTTTCACAAACCCTAAGCAGTTCTACGTCGGGGTTAAACCCGTTGCCGCTTTGAACTGCAAAATGTGGGTTCAACTTGTATTTTTCAATGTAAATATGCCGCTTCGCTACGACCTTGAACTGCAAAAGGCGTGTTCAGCTTTCCATGGAATCCTGCCCAAATAGTAAAAGGGAAAATCCTTACGAAATTTCCCTTTTAAAAACATCAAACTTTAAATCCTATAAGCTGATCGGGTAAACGACACCATTTACGGTAACTGTCGCCTTATTGTCGCATTCACCGTTTCCATAATCAAGTATTCTTGCCGGTGACCCTTCATGCACTGTCTCCACGGTTCCACTCACTATCCAAGGGCAGAATTGCACCTGCAAGGGATTCGTGATGGTAACTGTAAATGAATTTCCGTTACGGTCGATGCCGGAAGCCCCACCGGTAATCAGGTAAACATCATCAAAGGGTGGCAGTGTTGAGGATCCGGCTATCCACTCACGGTCGCGGGTAGATTGCCAGGTAATTGTTTCTCCGGTGTAGAGGGTGACCATGGCAGCAGAAACCACCACGGAAAAGTGCAGGTTGCCGTTGGCATTCAATCCTTCATTGGTAATCGTCTTCAGATACTCATGCTTATTCATGGTGGTTGCTGAATATCCTGCATAATAATCGGTGGTCGCCACGGTAATCACTGTTCCGGCTTCGCGGTAGCCGCCACTCCAGGTAGCGGTAATTTTCCCCTGCCGGAATTTATTATCCCAGTTGACACACTGACAAGGAGTTGGGCCGAAATCTATGGTGATGGTTTTAAGCGCATCAATAGTATCCACGGTTATGGTGGCACAGGGTGAAAACAGGGAGTCTTCCATCGTCTCCTGTATTCCGTCGGGCTTGCCTACGCCATAACTTTCGGCTACTGAATTGATGGCGTCAATCACCTTGCTGGATTCACCTTCTGCAAGAGCATTGTCTGTCGCAGCAGTGGTATCGGTATTGTCTTTATCCTTCTGACAGGAATAGATCAACATAATGCCAAGCAGAGCAAAAACAATGGAAAAGAATTTAAGGCTTTTCATTTGAATAAGTTGTTTTGGTGAAGGATGAATTAACTGTGGCCGGCCGTAAATATTGTGCCGGAACTGAATTTACAGACAGCAATTAATAAGGAAAGTTTAATGGAGCACAGCAACAAAATTATTTTGCGATGATCCAGCTCTCCGGATTCATTAACGTTGTTCCCTTCCAGATTTCAAGGTGCACCGTAGATTCACCGCTTTCATTGGTATATACCGTGCCGATAGGCTGCTTGGTATCCACTTCCTGGCTGGCTTTCACTTTTACCGAGGCCAGATTGCTGTAAACGGTATAATACTCCCCGTGCTTAATCAGCACACCTTTATGATAACCCGGGTTTGAAATAATGCTCACGACGGTTCCTTTGAAAACTGCGCGTACATCCGCGCCCGGCGCCGTCTTGATATCCACTCCGTTATTCTTCGTCATCACATTTTCAAGTATGGCATGTTCATGTTCTCCAAAAGTTTCAGTGATTTCTCCTTTCGTGACCGGCCATGGCAGTTTGCCCTGATTGGAGGCGAAGCTGGCAGAAAGCGCCGCGGCTTCCGGTGTTAACCCCAATGAAGAGGCGGTAGATTTACCGGTTGCGGTTCCGTTTTTCTTTTTCGATTCTTCAATCTCCTTCCGGATAAGGTCGGCGATTTGTTTTTTCAGTTGCTCTTGCTCCGTTTTCTTCTTCGCCAGCGAGCTCTTTAGTTGCTTTTCCTGGCTGCTGAATGTTTTTGCCAGTTTGTCCTTCTCCGCTTTCTCTTTTGCCAGCTTTTTCTTCTGCTCTTCCTGCTCTGTGAGCACCTGCTTCTTGGCAGTGCGCTGTACCTTCAGCTGCGACATTTTTTTTGACAGATCCTTTTGTGTGCTACGGATCAGTTCAGCCTGCATGCGCCGGTAAGCGCTGTAGCGTTTGATATATTTCAGGCGGATAAATGCATCATTGAAATCCTTCGCCGAAAAAAGAAAAAGCAACTTATCATAGGCACTCCGGTGCTTGTAAGCGTAGTACACCATATTGGCGTAATTCACTTTCAAAGTATCGAGGTCGCGGTCGAGCGCCCTTACTGCTCTGACCTTGGCAGCAAGCTCTTTATCAATCTGACTGATCTGGCTGTTATAGTTGCCAATAAGTTTTTCGCGTGTCTTAATCTGTTTCTTCAGCGCAGCAAGCTGACCGAGGTTGGCATTTTTTGATTTCTTGGTCTGATCGAGCTGTTGCTGCATGGTTTCAATTTCCTTCAGCAATTGCTCCTTTTTCTTTTCGAGATCGTCTTTACTCGTTTGTGCAGTGGCTGAGAAAACAACCATCAGCAACAGCAACCCTACAGTTGCAGCCCTGGCGATATATGACAGACTGGACGAAAATGAAATTCGCCACAGGGCAT
The DNA here is from genome assembly GCA_044227805.1 of Chitinophagales bacterium. Taxonomy (GTDB): domain Bacteria; phylum Bacteroidota; class Bacteroidia; order Chitinophagales; family UBA10324; genus JACCZZ01. Next base: position 6,640 of record JBGAWA010000049.1, read on the forward strand.
TTATTGGCCGGCGTACTGTTGTCCCTTCATAGAAAACGGTGGTGATCATTGTGGAAGATGGCCGTTAATCCTTCTGATTAAAAGGCAGTTTAACAGGTTCGTTGATTTTAATTTTGCTAAAGGTAATTATGATCTGCATCTGCTTAGGCTGCATCATTTCAATTTTTCTCCACAACGAAAAAGCTGAAGTGTATGGTATATCATACTGTTGTTGCAGGATGTTAATGGAAGCGCTTCCACTATCGGTGATGTTTTGCATAACAGGGCGAAACATCCGGTCGAGGGTTATATTGCTCGATTGTGTGCCGTTTTTCCAATGGAGGAAATAAGCGGAATCGTTACCGGAAACATCAAGCTCCTTTTCATCGATGTACAAAGGTGCTCCTTTAATAAGGTCCTGTAATACAACAAAGGTGACAGGCAATGAAGTATAGTGCCGGAAGAAAAAGTAATCCGTACCAAACCGCTCATTGTTGATACGGTCTATAATGTGAATGGAATCATTTGTCATCAGCACACGGGCCGCTTCCAGTCCAAGGGCTGGCGAGATGGAAATCCAGATAGCGCTGTCGTATCGAATTCTCAGGCTGGCTGTAAATTCTGTCTTCTCCTGACCCTCTAACACCTCCACCTTTGCCTTTCCGGTGAACCATTCAAAGTGAAAAGCATGCTTCTCCATGCTATCGAGCAATGCCTTCTCAATTTTGTTTGGGTCAGTCGGTCTTTGTTTCGACGAAGTGGTCTTCGAAGTGGTACTGCAACCGGCGAACAGCAGCAGGCAGGCAATCGCCGCAGGCATAATTCTAATCATACAATTTTCTGCCGGCAATTTTCCTGTCAATGGTATCGGACTCCACCTGTTTGTCCTTAGCTTGCATCCAGTACTGCACGGCTCCATCCACGTCGCCCAGTTTATACAACACATCACCGTAGTGTTCTAACACGGTGCCATCATCAGCGGATCCATTCTTCAACGACTTCTCAATCCATTCCTTCGCTGACTTATAGTCACCGAGTTTATAAAGCACCCATCCATAGGTGTCTTCATAAGCCGCTGTGTTGGGTGCCAGGCTGATTGCGCGCTCCGACATTTTTTTTGCTTCATCGAGCTTCATGCCGCGCAGGGAGAGATAGTAACTGTAGTTGTTCAGTACATAGGCGTTTTGCGGATCAAAAACCAAAGCCAGTTCATAACAACTGTCGGAGGCAGCCGAATTTTGCAGGCTGTAGTAAGCATCGCCCATTGATGAATATAGTTGCGCGATAAACTGCTTGTCTTCAGAACCCATGGCTGCAGCTTTTCCCAGGGAGGCAATCGCTTCGCGGTATTTTTTAAGCTGCATGTTGGCATATCCGTTGAAATAATAAGCCATGCCCTGATCAGGAAACAATTCAACTGCCCGGTCACTCACGGCCAGCAATGAATCACGGTTTTCTTCGCGGTCATACAAGAGCATCACCTGTTGCCAAACCATGAAGCGGCTATTATCAATCTCGAGCGATTTTTTGTACTCGGCAAGCGCTTCATTCAAGAGGTCGTGCTGATATAGAATGTCACCCATCAACGCATGAGCCATTGGATCGGCGGGATGCGCATCAATCAGCAGTTTACCCAGTTTCAGGGCTTCCGTTTTCACCAGACTGTCCGTTTGCATGAGTGGCAGAAACGTAGCAAGCATTGAAATCTTAACCGCCGCTTCCAGGTCAGGATTGGCGAAGGCACGTTCCAGCGCATCAAATGATTTTTGTTGCTCTCCCTTTTTACGGTAATATTCCGCCATCACCAGGTTGGCTCTTGGATTATCGGGATCAATGCTGATCATTTTCTGCAATACTTCAAAAGCTTTTTCTTCCATCTTGTTGGACATATAGAGGTCCACCAGCATAGAATAATATCTGGGCTCATCCGGAAAAGCAGCAATGAGATTGTTCAATTCGTCCGCCGCCTTATCCACCTTGCCCAGCTTCAGCCATAATCTTTCCTTCTCAATAGATATATCTTCATTCACACCAAACCGTGCTTCAATTTTATTGAATACGTTGATAGCTTCTTCAGTCTGCCTGTTTTGGTCGAGGAAAAAGGCCCAGTTGAACCATGCATCTGTATTATCAGGATCAAGCTGTACCATTTGCTGATATACTTTCACCGCTTCCTTATAGTTACCGATGCCACCGAGCAAAGTGCCGTAGAGGTCAAGGTACCAGCTGTTTTCAGGCTGCAGTTTGACGGCCTGCGCAACATAAGCCAGGGCCTCCTGGTATTGCTTCTGCCTGAAGAGAATAGTGGCGGCATCATAGTAAGCCGCATCATTGCCCGGATCAAGGCGTATGCATTCCTTATATAATCCCATTGCGGCTTGCTCATCGCTGAGCAACTCCATCTTTTTGGCTTCAATAAGCTTCGCTTCCGCTTCCCGCTGGCGCGCCTCATCTACCACAACTTTTGCGTCGGGCGCTGCATTACCGGAAGTGGTAGCAGCTCCCTTTTTAGATGCGGAACAGGAATACAAAAACTGCAACCCTGCTATCAGCAGCAATAAGTTTAATGCATTTCTAAATTTCATGATACATTTTCTCCTGGTAAAAAATACAATGGAATCTGGCGGTTCTTTGCAGGGTTAACCCCGATGCTCTTTTGATTTACAATATGCAGGGTCAAACCTACATACAAAAATTGATTCGCATGACAACCTCCTTCTTCTAGCAACCTGTGGCCGGTAAGCCATCCTGTTTTTATGTTCCCTACAGTTTTAACCGGGGTTTTTCAATGGAAAAATCTCACTTTGCCAAAACTTAGAACTGCCAGGGGTTTGTCTATTTTTATATGAAATGAAAATGTTTCAAAAACCGCAAGCAGCGCAATGTTGGGGCTAATCCCGTTGCTGTTTTGAACTGGTAAATCCGGGATTAAGTGCCGTTTTTCAATTGATGCACAAAGCGAATCAAGGTTGCATGGGCGGTAAGTCCGGTTGAACGCGGGTGATCAGCAGGAAAACCCATTCAGCCGCGACCGTGTTCAGTTATCTGTTGAATAATCACCAACACTCATATCATCCATTCTGCCATTGAGTGAAACGTGATTTCCCACCATGGAATTTTGTAAGATCCGGTTTTTAATACGGGAATGAGATTGAATGACAGAGTTTTTGATGATGGCATTTTCTACTATGGTCTTTTGACCGATAGAAACATGGGGGCCAACCACAGAATTTTTTATCACTACATCTGCGCCGATATAGGTTGGGGGAATAATGGTAGAATTTTCTATTTGCGCGGATTTATCAATTAACCGTTTGTTCTTTTCATGCTCGAGCACCTGTTTGTTGGTATCCACGGTGGCGTCCTTGTTACCGCAATCGAGCCATTGTGCCACTTCACCCGGAAACAATTTAAGCCCTTTGTTCTTCATATGTTCCATCGCCGTAGTGAGCTGGTATTCTCCTTTCTCCTTAATATCATGATCAAGCAGGTACTGTAATTCATGTTTCAGGTTTTCACCATCCCTGAAATAATAGATGCCGATGATGGCAAGGTTAGAGACGATCACCGGTGATTTTTCTATGAATTCAGAAATATGACCTTCCGGGGCCAGCTTTACCACTCCAAACTGCTGTGGGTTTTCAACTTTCTGTACCCAGATAACGCCATCGGCATCTTCATCCACTTTAAAATCGGCATAGAACAACGTATCGGCAAATGCGATGATGACATGCTCTTTTAAGTGTTCCTTTGCACATAAAATAGCATGCGCTGTGCCCAGTGGTTCGGCCTGGTGGTGAATGGAACAATTGGCACCCAAGTCATCCGCTATCTTGCACAATCCTTTCTCCGCTTCTTTACCAAAGTCGCCGACCACGAAGGCAATGTGTTCAATCTTGTCTTCACACATTTCTCCCAAGTATTCAACGAGACGTTGAACAATCGGTTTACCTGCTACCGGAATCAGTGGCTTTGGGGTGGTAAGTGTATGTGGCCGCATCCTTTTACCCATTCCGGCCATTGGAACAATTACTCTCATGGTTAACTACAGTATTGCTTGGTTATAAAAACTACTGTGATGCTCACTTGAACAGCCTATCGGCAACATCAAATTATTTTACTCCTGTGTGCCCGAATCCTCCCGCACCGCGGTCGGTAGACTCCAGTTCAGTGGTCGGCAGCCATTCTATCCGCTCATATCTCGCAACGATCATTTGCGCGATGCGCTCACCGTTCTCAATAATTTGTATGGTATCCGACACATTCACCATAATCACCTTTATTTCACCACGGTAGTCGGAGTCAATGGTGCCCGGAGTATTTAACAAGGTCAATCCCTTTTTTACCGCCAATCCGCTCCTGGGCCTGATCTGGGCTTCATGACCGGCAGGGAGCTCAATGAACAATCCGGTCGGAATCAACTTGCGTTCCAACGGTTTCAGCTCAACAGGCTCCGTAAGCCAGGCTCTCAGATCAAGGCCGGCAGACCCTGACGTCTCATAGGCGGGCAATGCATGGGGCGATTGATTGATAACCTTTACTTTCATGGGGCGGCAAAGTTAACCATCCTTTTCAGAAATGGGAATTTGAAGCTCATGATGCTGATTTACCTCCTTATTGGCCAGATTAGCAACCCTTTTCGCTCCAGGCAGGTATTTTCGCCGGCCATTGAACATACAGACAAAATACCTCGCTACTGAATCGCTTTAAACACCTTCACCCTACCTGTTTCAAAAAGGAAGGCCAGTCCGATATAAGCTCCTAAAATAAGGCAGGCAAACAGGTAGCTGAGCATCATAAGCGGGACAGGCAGCAGCAGTACCAATTGCTGGTGGAGGAAATAAAAAGCAATGGCCATTCCCACATACACGAAGAAGCGCGTTACATCATAGGGCACAGGGTAGTACTTCTGGCCAAGAAAATACGAAACCACCATCATGCCACCATAACAGATAAATGTAACCCACGACGACCCATAATATCCAAATAAAGGAATCCACCACCAATTTAAAATAAGCGTGATGAGCAGTCCACCAAAGGCAATCAGCGAACCGGCGAAATTTTTATTGGTGAGTTTGTACCAGATGGTGAGGTTATAATAGACGCCCAGGAAAAAACTGGCCAGCAGCAGAATGGGCACTACCCGGATACCGTCAAAATATTCCGGTCCCATAAAAATCTTTTTGAGTACATCCATAAATAATACCACCAGCAGAAAAATAAATCCGCAGAAGATCACGAAATAGTTCATCGTACGCGCATAGGTGAGCTGCGGATTGAGCTTTTTCGACTCGCCAAAGAAGAAGGGCTCCGCTGCCATTCGATAAGCCTGCACAAACAAAGTCATCAGCAGCGACATCTTGTAGCAGGCGCCAAAAACACCTAAGGCATGAATGGCTTCGGTATAGCTTCCGTTCCAGCGCCTTGTCAGCAGTACACGACTCAGCAATTCATTACCCATGCCGGCTAAGCCTACGATAATGAGCGGCCATGTGTAATGCAACATCTCCTTCAGCAGGGTGGTATTGATGCGCCAGTGACGGATGAAAAAATACTGTCCCATCACCAGTACGGTGAAGGCACTGGCCACCAGGTTGGCAATAAAGATGTATCCAACACCGATGGAAGGATGATAAACGAAGCTGATGAAAGGATGCCACGCGGAGAGGGCAGCGTTGCCCATTATCCACGGACAAACTATCAGGAAAAAAATATTCAGGATTACATTGATGCTGATGCTGATAATCTTAAAAGTGGCAAACTTCACCGGCCTGTTTTCCTGCCGTAACCGGGCAAACGGAATCGTGACAAGGGCATCCAAAGCAAGGATCATTGCCAGCATAGTCACATATTCAGCATGTCCGCTGAACTGCATCAGGTCAGCGATTGGAAAACGAAACAGGATGATAAGGGCTGCGAACAGACAGGAGGTAAATATCATGGAGGCAAGACCTGTATCATACACCTGCTTCTGATCATCTTTGTGATTGGCATAGCGAAAAAAAGCCGTCTCCATGCCGTAAGTGAAAATGATATTGAGAAAGCCGGTATAAGCGAAAAACTGTGTCACCACACCAAACTGATCGGGATGAAAGACCCGTGTTTGTATTGGAACCAATGCATAATTAAGAAAACGGGCCAGGATGCTGGAGAGCCCGTAAATGGCAGTTTGCTGCGCCAGTTTCTTTACTAAAGGATGCAATAGCAAAATTTTCGGTGGCGAAGATACATTTACAAATTGGATGAGCGGCGCCGGAGAAGATCATCTATAGGCGATCTGCCATCTCACCCGGAGGCGCCTGCAACTGATATAACCTGATTTATAAATGGATCTGTCAGCCCTTAAAACGCTCATACAAAAAGACATTTAGCATGACCAGTTCCATTCCATACACCACATCTTCCATGGGAATCGTCAGCAGGCGAATACCCAGGTTTTCCGCATTGTTATAAGAGACTACCGGCTCCTCCAGCCCGGTGCCGGTGAGTATTCCGTTTACCATAAAAAACGGAACAAGTAAAAACAGATAAACAGTAAAAAACTGAGGGAGCCAGTTGACTTTGAAATAGAATTTTAACGAGAGCAGGAAAATCGCAGTACCTATAAATGTGACTGAAGTATAGGCTCTTTCCCAAAAGATAATGCCTGTTATCAGCAGGAGCGAGCAAAAAAACCAGACAAAAACATTTTCAGCCGCAAGACTCCATTTTATTTTGAAAAACAGCGTTGCGCAATGATAGGAAAATGTGCAGGCAAAGGGAATGCACACAAAAAACAACACTTCCTCCAAGGGCAGGTTGTAAAACTTGATACCCAACGTATAATCCGGGCTGAAACTCCATACATTCTTAGCAGTAAAGATGGCATCCCAGATTAGGAACAGTGCAGCAGCGATCAGGTTGGCTTTGAAAAAAGCCGGAAAGTTCCTGTTGAATTTTATCCTGGGGTGAAACGAAAAAACGAATGGAACAATGACCGCGCAAAAATTGACAAGCAGGTAGGTAAACTTCATGCTTCCGTAAGTGCATTGCTCCTGCTAAAATACTTGTAGGGCACCCACAGCATACCAAAACATTCCCCTTCATATTTGCCTAAATGCTTATGATGCATCTTATGCGCTCTGCGGATGGCTCTGAAATATATATTGTCAGTATGCCTCAAAAACTTAAAGCGCTGATGAATGAAGATGTCATGCACCATAAAATAGGCGAAACCATAAAATGTTATACCAAGGCCGATCCAGAAAAATGTGTTAAAATCATGCTGCATTCCCCAATACAGGCCGGCAATTCCCGGCAGGGCAAAAATCAGGAAAAAGAAATCGTTATGTTCAAAGAAACCTTTGCTTTCCTTTTTGTGGTGGTCTTTGTGCAATATCCATAGTATTCCATGCATCACATACTTATGTGCAAACCATGCCACTCCTTCCATAGCAATAAACGACAGTAAAACGATTAAAAAATTCATGGGTTGATTATTTACTTTCTTTCAGAAAAAAATACTGCACGTTTCATCATCCTTCAAAGATAAGGTGAATTCAAAAAGTGATGTTATTCATGAATGATTTCCTGCAAAACCCAGATGCTTCCATTTATAAACACCCCTTCGTTACGACTGAAAACTGCTAAAGGCATGCTCATTATTGTCAGCAATGAAAATGTTTCGCAAGCCCTGAGTTGTACTACGCCGAAGTTATTCCGATTGCGGGCCTGAACTGCTGAATGCGGGTTAAATTTCGCATCGGCCAAACATCCCGGTCAATGTATTTCGGTTGGTAAACAGGATTATCATCGCCAAAAATCATTTCATCAACAAATCCGTAGTCAAAGGGTTTTTAAAAAAGATTCAATCATTGCCTGCAATTGTTTGTCCTCCAAGCCCGGCAGGCTGTTTTCCAGGTATTGTCTATCCATTGCAATATTCTTGTTATACCCCAAAAATGCAGGAGCGTTTACTTGAATAGTTAAACGGAGATACCTCAATTCCGGGTTTACATTGTCTGCCTTTATCGCAGCTTCCAGTATTGCTTTGCCCTCCTTAAAAGAAGAATACTTACTGATGGGATTGAAATAATAATTTGCCATGATTATTTTTCCCACCCCGCAGTATGCCATTATTACGGTATTTGTTTTTTCATTTTTTGTTACGCTTATCAGTTGCGCTGCTTTGCTTTCATCACCGGCAGCACTTACAAACAGGCTCCTCAGATAGTTAATATCAGCAGGAACAGCCGGTTCGGCAAAAAGAAGGAGCATGACAGAAAGTGTTATCATATCAAAGCAGGTGTAACTGCAGTTTAAAATTTGATTGCAGCATCAGCAATACTTTTTCATAATCAGGGATGCGGATGCGTTGTTGCAGGATCCGATGCGGAGGCACCTGTTTAATTTTCTTAAAGAGCATATAGTAATAGTAATAAGCAAGAAACACTCCTTTCCGGGAGCTTGATGGCAGACGCAAGATCCCTTTCAGCGCCTCCTGGAAATCGGATGCGATATCTTTTTCAATCTTCAGCTTATCCGCGAGGGAAAAATTTTTCAGGTCCACATCAGGAAAATATGTTCTTCCCAAGTCCATGTTGTCCGCCTTCACATCTCTGAGAAAATTCACCTTCTGAAAGGCAGCTCCCAGCTTCATGGCATAAGGTTTCAACTCCTCATACTGCTTCTTATTTCCTTCCGTGAAAACACAGAGGCACATCAGCCCCACTGCTTCCGCCGAACCATAAATATACTCGCGGTATTCATCTTCGTTATACAGCTTCTTCGCCAAATCCATTTGCATGCTGTGCAGAAAAGATTTTATCAGCTCGTCCGGAATTTCATACTGATGCACCACTTGCTGAAATGAATTCAGCACAGGATTGAGGGAAATCCTGTTTTCGATGGCGGCGTAAGTTTCCGTGCAGAAACTGCTCAGCAGGCTTACTTTGTCATAGCCGTGAAAGCTGTCCACAATTTCATCAGCCAATCGCACAAAGCCATAGATGGCATAAACAGGCGGCTGCATGCGCTTTTGCAAAAACTGTATTCCCAGTGAAAAACTGGTGCTGTATTTTTTGGTGGTCATTCGGCTGCATTCCGCCGAGAGTTCATCAAACAGTTGTTTCATGGACTATTCCTTTTGTTAATTTTTGTTGAAGCAGGCCGGCTGCAATTTTACCGGAGATAATAGCCGGAGGTACGCCTGGCCCCGGCACCGTAAGCTGACCTGCATACAACAGGTTTTTAATTTTATGATTCCTGATCTTAGGTTTCATCACCGCCGTTTGCATCAGCGTATTGGCCAGGCCATAAGCGTTTCCCTTATAGGAATTGTAATCACTGATAAAATCATTGATACAATAACTTTTTTTATAAATGATGCTCTCTTGTAATGATTCACCAAAATGCTGCTCGATGCGCCGGAGCATGATATCAAAATACCGCTCCCGCGTTTCGTCAGCGTCCTCCAATCCAGGGGCAATCGGCATCAGCAGGAAAATGTTTTCACAGCCTTCGGGCGCTACTGAGTCATCCGTCCTGGAAGGGCAGCACATATAAAACAATGGCTTCGACGGATATTGCGGGTTTTTGTAAATCTCCCTGGAGTGTTGATGAAGCGGTTCATCAAAAAAGAGGGTGTGGTGATTGAAAGAATCTATTCTCCGGTTAATGCCGAGGTAATACACCAGGCTGGAAGGAGCAAAGGTTTTTTTCTTCCAATAACCTTCATCGTAATTCCTTTCGTCCTCTTGCAGCAAAACTTCTTCAATATGATGATAGTCGGCCGCAGCGACCACGCCTTCGCAGGCAAATAGTTTTCCATTCACTAACAAGGAAACCGCCTCGTCGCGCGCCGTATTTATTTTTTGAACGGTTGCATTGAAATGAAATTTCACACCCAGCGATTCATCCACCTTCATGAATGCGTCCACTACTTTTCCAAAGCCTCCCTGTGGATACCAGGTTCCCAATTTCAACCCTGCATAATTCATCAAGCTGTAGAGGGCAGGCGTTTCTTCGGGCATAGCGCCGAGAAACAATACCGGGAACTCCATCAGGGAAAGCAATTTTTCGCTCTTGAAATACTGTCGTATGTGTTTGCTGAAAGAAGATAAAAGCTGTAAGCGCAGCAACCCTTTCAAGACGGTGAGACTGGCATACTCGCTCCAGTGTATTCCCGGCTGATAGATAAGCTTATCCATACCGGTTCTGTATTTGAATTCAGCCTCCTGCATAAACTTTTTCAGCTGTGCCGCACTTCCCTTTTCTACACTCTCAAACCAGTTACAGAGCTCATCAAAGTTTTGCGGTATATGGGCGATATCATGCTTGCTGAAAACCATGTCAAAAGCCGGTTGCAGCAGCTCCAGTTTGTAGAAATCGGAGGCTTTATACCCAAAATCGTTAAAAAACCTCTCATAAACTTCAGGCATCCAATACCAGCTCGGACCCATATCAAACACAAATCCACCGTCAGTTTTCAGCTGCCGCGCCCTGCCACCTGGTCCATCATTTTTTTCAAATACATGCACGTCATGTCCCGCTGCCGCCAGGTATCCCGCCGCACTCAGTCCTGAAAAGCCCGATCCGATAATTGCAATGGTTGACATTTACTGTCTAATTTAATTATTAACTATCAGTACGTTGTCACAAAATCTTCTTCAAATCTTCAACCGCTTCCAGCAGTATTAGCTATTGCTGTCCCGGTAATTTTTCAAACGACCGGATTTTACCGCTTCAAACAACCGTTGCTGCGGAAATGTTTTGAGCATTATCCGGATATTTTGCTGATCCTGTTAATCATCATTATTAGCAACCAGGAAAGAAGCAAGAAGGCGGGTTTTTTTGATCTGACAGCATGATTCAACGCATCAAACAAGACATTTGCGCCGAGATGGATGAAATGAGGTTCGGCATTGCGCATTAAATAATTGACCATCCCCCGTCCATTTTCATGAAGTTCATTTTCCGGAATAAATGGCAGCCATCTGTTTCGCGAAGATTGTTGTACAGGGAGTAAATCAATAGCAGCATTCAATTTTTACAGGATGAAGTTGCTGATAAAATACTGCTGTAGCGTAGAGATCGTGAAGGGTTTTACTTTTTGTCTAAGTTTAAGCAAACATAATTAAACAAATAGAATTTTCCAAAACGAAATTTCTATTGATGGAGGAGCTCTTGTTGTCTTGCCAATCGATCCTCTCAAAGGAAAATTTTGGAGGAACAGTCTCCATTCGGCTACCTATATATCCACCTTTTACAGGATAAAAGACTTACCGTTGCGCTCTTTCATACGCCATTGCCAATTCATGTTTCTTATCTTCACTCATACTATCATAGGTCTTAATCAGCATCCCTAACCTTGGATTAGACAAAAAGAAATTCCGGTGCTTGTTCATAAAATGCCAAAACAAGGCATCCCATATTACACACCAGTTGCCCTTTTTATAGTTGCTCATTTTCAAAACATAGCTGCTGCCGCTGATGTATGGTTTTGTTGCCATAAGTCCTCCATCCGCATACTGGCTCATGCCGTAAACATTGGGCACCATTACCCAGTCGTATGCATCAACAAACATTTCCATGAACCATTGATACACGCTGTCGGGATTAAATTCACAAAGCAGCATAAAATTACCCAGTATCATCAAACGCTCAATATGATGATTGTATCCTGTGTTCAACAATTTATGGATCGTTGCATCAATGGGCTCGATGCCGGTTGTGGCAGTATAGAAAGAAGATGGTATCTCTTTATGAAACTGCCAGAAGTTGGTGGTGCGCTCCATTGTGCCAGAGTAAACATATACTCCTCTGATAAACTCTCTCCAGCCAATAATTTGCCTGATAAAACCTTCCAATGAGTTTAAGGGAACGGGCCGTTGGGCAGCGTACTCTAAAGCGGCTTTCACAATTTGCAGCGGCAACAGCAGGCCGATGTTCAGCATGGGTGTAAGCATACTGTGATGCAAAATATTTTCAGCGGCCATGATGGCATCTTCGTATCTTCCAAACTCTGTAAACCTGCTTTCCAAAAATCGCTTCAGCCAATGTTCACTTTCCTCATGGGTAACCGGGCAAATAAATTCATTTGAGATATTGCCATAGTTATCCGCGTAATTGCTTTCTACATACGACTTCGCTTCCCGGTAATAAATTCCAGCTGCCGGGAAATCAATTGCCGGGGCGATTTTATCCTTCGGATATTTTAGCCGGTTGTCAGCATCAAAACTCCATTGCCCGCCTTCCGGCTTGCCGTTTTTATCAATGAGCACATTTAACTTTTTCCTTTGCTGAATGTAAAAATCGGTCTGAAAATATTTTTGCCTGGTGCCGAAATATGAATTTAAATCATCCCTAGTATTAATAAATAATGGGGTTGGATATTCCACCCTCTCCATTTCATTCCGGTGACAGGTTTCAATAATCTTTTTCTCCAGCCAATTATCGCATACATCATAATACAGAATTTTGCCAATGCCATTCAGCCTGAAACCGCTCAATAAAATTTTTATATCACATTGAATCGTGGTGGCTTCAATATAGGTTACCCTGATGCCATGTTCCTGCAAGTAACCTGCATAGTATTTCATACTTGCCCTGTGCAGTACCAGCTTTTGCTTATGAAATTTGTATTGATTGAAGAATAAGTATTCTTCTACCAGGCATACTTCATCCGCCCGTTGTAACAAACTGATGTCTTTAAAAAGCTGATGAGGAAAGAGCAGAAATACTGTTTTCATCCCTTTTATTCCTTCTGCATTTGTCACTGCAATACTTTACTTCTTCCCATACATTATCCCATTTCTTTCTCCACGCAAAGGGCCGGCCGCAAACCAGACAAATCTTTTGTGGCAGATTTTGCCGCCTGATCATTTTCACCGCTTCAGCTTTTCTATCCTCCGGTCAATACTCACGGAGGAGCCAACGGCATTATACACAGAATGAGGCTGCTGATTGTTTAAAAAGGCGAATGTCCTTCCATACAGATTTTCAAAATCACATTCCACCTGGTAGCTGATGATTTTATTCGTTTGCCAGCGTACGTGGTTCACGCGGTATTCCCATGTTTCGGCTGCATTCACTTTTGTGTAACCATAATAATGCTCATAGATAAACGCTTCGTGCGAGCCTTCTGCTATTGGATCCTCAGCAATACTGAAAGCTGCTTTAATGAAGTTATGGCTGCTTTTCTTAACCCAGTCATAATCCAGCATCTTTTGATCATTCTCCCGCCAAATCCTGCTTTTCATGGCGGCATAGGAATAATGTTCCTTATACAATCTGTTCGCTAAAAATGCCACGATCCTCCATGGAACTATTTCATTAATAAATACAACACCTCTTCGCTCCTCCTTGGCAAGCTTTCTTTTCACGTAAAACCGGAGATTCACTTCATCAAACGAACCAAAGAAAGGAACAGGCAATCCGAAGATGGAGCTATTTGTAAATTGAAATCCCACCAGGCTTACATAATTCTTGCCTTCAAACTCATCCAACACTGTATCATACGGCAAAAAGGGAATTAGAAGCTGTTTCGGCACCTCATAGTTAACCATCACAATATCCTGCCAGCGTGCCTTTAAAAATGTTTTCATATTTAAATTATTCTTCAAGGCCGTAAGAGAAGCCCTTACCCTGAAGTTTTCATGACGGAGTCTTAATTTATCCCACTCATTGATTCCAGGTTCCAAATTTTTCATTCACCGCCTTGGTTCTGTATTCGAAGATGGTTTGCAGCTGACGTTTTATAAATAAAGAATTGGCGATAGCGCCAATAAATCCAAACGGTGGAATATAGGTTACCACATCCGTCATTAAGACCCCACCCTCTATTGCTTCAATTTTGTGCTGATGATGCCAGAGTTTATAGGGTCCCATTCGTTGTTCATCCACAAAATAATCCTTGTCCTTTACCTGGCTGATTTCCGTCATCCATTGCATTGGAATTCCCAATACCGGTTTAACAATGTAGGTAATAATCATGCCTGCATACATCTTCCCGCTTCCACTGTTGCCGGTAACTTCGAAACCCATATAGGGAGGTGTAATTTCTTTAAGATTAGCGGGGCTTGAAATAAAATCCCATACCGTATCCAATGTGGCAGGGATTTTTTGTGATTGTATGAATTGATAAAAAGCCATAGGTATGTTATTTTATTGAACTTAATCCACCATCAACAGGCAAGATCTGTCCGGTTATCCATTTGCTCTCTTCTTTCAGCAGGTAGGCAGCCATACCGGCAATGTCTTCCGCTGTTCCAATCCTTTAAAGGATGCCGTTGAACACTCGCTTCTTAGTTTTCAGCGGTATCAGCAGGAAGCATATGGAGTATTAGTGACAGATGGCGCAATGCAATTCACTCTTATAGTGGCACAGTTCATTAAGTAATGCCCGCGCTATCCTTCCAAAGCGCCTTTAGAGGCACTGACTATACTGCGATATGGCGTTTGTTCTACCGCTACCGTACTAAACAAAACAATACCGGCATTCCCACTCCTTTTCAGTTGAGGCAAACAGGCTTGAATGCAGGTAACCGCTCCAAGAACCTGCAGTTTATAATCATCGAGGAAATCAGCGGTTTTGGTTCTGGAAAAGGTTTTGTGCACAATCGTACCCGGACAATACACCAAACCATCCAGTGATTCGGGCAAAACGAAAATCGTTTATCGCGCCATCACATTCAATGAGCGCTGAAATTCTCCAAAAGCCCGCGATGATGGCAAATAGGCTCATATACCCTGCAATCACCCGACAGCATTTTTGCCAGTGTATTGCCAATACCGGACGAGGAACCAATAATCAGTATATTTTTCATCTTACAACATCACTTATTAGTTTTATGCAGCAGGACGAAGAAAGAAAAATCTGATGAGCCACCGGATTCTGTTCCTTAATCAATGAATGGGTTTCTCCTGCTTTATGCATTATACAACTCTTTGGCAACTTGCTGAATTGAGTTGCTGATAAAGATGACTGTCATTGGCACGGCTGAAAAGGGAACCCTGTTTTTATTTGCATACCTGCTTCTTTTCTCCGTTCGCTTTCATAGATCATTTTCATTTCACAACACAGCGAATGCCTTTTGTTTATTTTTCAACTCGTTCATTAAACAATTAAAAAAAAAATAAACCGGCTGATGCCTCGCCTGTGCTTTGATGCCTCCGGCAAGGATATAACTATAATAACTTCAACAACTCAGCAAGACCACTGAACAGCTTCACAGAGGCAGGAAACTTCTTATTGCTTTGATAAACCGCTCTGCCGGAGAGCAGTATTTTTTTGTTGCGGGCTGTAGCTTGCAGGGTATGAATCAGTTCATCAAGTTCATTCTCTTTGCAAGGACTGGTTATTACGGCTATGATGAAATCCGGCCTGACAATTTCCGTCACCCTGATCAGGCTTTCACTCGGAACGGTTTGCCCGAGGTAAACGGTCCTGTAATTTCTCGATTTAAGAGCATAGTTGTAGAAAAGCAAACTCAGTTCATGCAGCTCATTTTCCGGCAGAAATAACAACGCTGTTCCTTTATGTTTCTCTTCCGCATTTTTTACTCCGTCAATAGCCACAATCATTTTTTGCCTCACAATATTGGTAACAAAATGCTCCTGGGCAGGATTAATACCTCCCGTTTGCCACATGGTGCCAATGCGTTCAAAGAATGGTGAAACAATTTTCTGAATCGTGCTCTCAAATCCTATCCGGAGAATACTTGCGGAGAAAATTTTTTCAAAATATGTTTCATTGAGATCAATCATTCCCACGATAAGATTATCTATAATATCGTCGTATTCCGTTCGAACCAGGTTCAGCTCCGAAACCTTGCCGCTGATTTCGATTTCACTCATGGAAGCAATCTTGGAAATCTTGACCCCGTTTTTTTTCAGTATACTGATATTAAGTATCCGTTTCAGGTCATCATTTGAGTAGTAACGGATATTTGTTTCCGTACGGTCCGGCTCGAATAAGGAGTATCGCTTTTCCCAAATTCTTAATGTATGCGCCTTGATTCCAGACAACTTCTCTAAATCTTTGATGGAGTAATTAGACACAAGTTTCATAAGGCAAATTTAACAATTGTTTAAGATAAACCGAAAATGTATAAACACAAACAAGTTACCCTCCCACATTGTTTTAGATTATCAGCGAAACCCGGTTTACCTGCCAAAAAACAAATCAGTTGCAAAACCATTTATTGATGGAGCCCGAAAATCAAGCGTAAAGCATGTTGTTTCGCGCAGCAGGCACAACAATGTGTTTTTCCGCTATTTCCTCTTTACCAGAATACATTGTGAGGCGCCTGAGGATGCCTCCCGTTTGTAAGAATCATGATTCTGAAGAGAATCAGGTTACGTTACCCGATAAGCACTATTTCTGCTATTTTTGACGCTTCTAAAAAAAATTGAATGGCCTCAATTGATGAATTGAAAAAAATTGCTTCACAGGTAAGAAGGGATATTCTGCGCATGGTGCATGGCTGCCAGTCAGGCCATCCGGGCGGCTCACTCGGTTGCGCTGATTTTTTTACTGCACTCTATTTTGACATCATGCAGCACAACCGCAGCTTTGATATGGATGGCAGGAATGAAGACATTTTCTTTCTTTCCAATGGCCATATCTCACCGGTTTGGTACAGCGTGCTCGCCCGTTCAGGCTATTTTGAACCCAAAGAAATGTACAGCTTCCGCAAACTCAATACACGGCTGCAGGGTCATCCCACCACCCATGAACACCTGCCCGGTGTACGGGTGGCTTCCGGTTCACTCGGACAAGGCATGTCGGTGGCTATCGGTGCCGCATTGGCAAAAAAATTCAATGGCGATGCACACCTTGTCTTCTCTTTGCATGGCGATGGTGAAATGGACGAAGGCCAAAACTGGGAAGCCATAATGTCGGCAGCCCATCTGAAAGTGGACAACCTTATCAGCACCATTGACTGGAACGGACAGCAGATTGATGGCACTACTGATAAGGTGATGGCGCTGGGCGATCTGGAAGAAAAATTCAGGGTTTTCGGATGGACCACCCTGATCATGCAAGGCAATAATATGGAAGATGTGGTGGCTGTGCTGAATAAAGCCAAATCACTGACGGGCCAAGGTAAGCCCGTTGCCATCCTGATGAAGACGGCTATGGGTTATCCCGTTGATTTTATGATGAACAACCATGAATGGCACGGCGTGGCACCCAACGATGAACAGCTTGCAAAAGCGCTCGAACAGTTGCCTGCCTCTTTAGGCGATTATTAGCATCGGGTTAAGGAAGGGTGATCTTTCCTTCCGTTTTGCATGCTGTGATGGCATGTTGCCAACTGAAACCTATAACTGTTCTCATTGAAAAGCAGCTCCAATCATATTCTAATCTTCCGTTGGTATGCTGTATTATTTTTATTCGCGCTGTGCGCAATGCCATGGGTGGCCGCCGCACAACCGTCTGTCATTTACAAAGCCAAAACAAGCAGGATTTTATTTGTGCTCGATGCATCGGGCAGCATGAAAGGTTCGCTGAAAGGCCCGACTGTAAACAGTATTATCCCGTCAAAATTCGAGCAGTCGAAGGAATTGCTGATACACATCATTGACAGCATATCAGGCATCAATCCAAATGTTGAATTTGCCGTTCGTGTTTTCGGCCATCAGTCACCACGGTCAGCCGGTAATTGCAAAGACACGCGGCTTGAAATTCCTTTCGGAAAAAATAACGGCGCAGCAGTAGCCAGGCGGTTACAGGAAATTAAGCCACAGGGTCAAACACCCATTGAATACACGCTGCTGCAGTCGATCAGTGATTTTCCAACCGATTCCATGTCTAACAATTCAATCGTGCTCATTACAGATGGCATTGAATCCTGCCATGGCAGCATCTGCAGTGTGGCAGCACAAATGGCGGCGAAAGGTATTGTGCTGAAGCCCTTTATCATTGGGCTCGGCCTGAGTGATTCGATCCGGAAAAAGTTTGAATGCGCCGGCGCCTTCTATGATGTGCAACAAAGCGATATGCTGGAAAGCGTTATGAATGTGGTGATATCGCGCGCGCTGAATGCCACCACAGCACAAATTAATTTACTGGATGCTTTTGGCATGCCTTCGGAAACCAATGTGGAGGTTTCGCTGTATGATCACCTGTCGGGTAAAGCAAAATACAACTTTGTGCATACGCTGAACAGCAAAGGGAACCCGGATACCTTGCTGCTTGATCCTGACCTGAAGTACGACCTGCTTATTCACAGTATTCCGCCAGTCTTGAAAATGGATATCGAACTGGTGAAGGGTATTCACAATACCATTGCAGCGGATGTGCCGCAGGGAATACTCGAATTAAAATGGGAAACCGCATCCACCATTAATCCCGGTGTACCCTGCATCGTACGCGTTACAGGCAGCACCGACATTCTTACCATCCAGGATATTAACCGATCGCAGAAATACCTTACCGGCAGCTATGATCTGGAAATTCTCACCCTACCGCGTATCATACGACACGATGTGCAGTTGGAGCAATCAAAAGTTACTTCCATAAAAATTCCGCGGCCGGGAACTCTGACGGCGTATCCATCGGCCGCCGGCGTGGCAAGCATTTTTATGAAAACAGAAACCGGCCTTCAGAAAGTTTGGGATTTTAATAAGCTGTCTGCATCAAAAAGCATTGCCTTGCAACCAGGCCGTTATATGGTGATTTTCAGGCCGGACAAAGGCAAACACTCGCTGAAGACAAAAGAATACCCGGTTGTGATTTCTTCCGGAAAAACAACAGCGGTCAAGCTATGATACACCACCATTACAGGAGCCGAAAACGATTGCTCCGTTCATACCGGGCGGTAAGCTACTCACCTGCGCGGCAGTTGATTATCCTGTTGATCTTCCTGTGTTGTTCATCATCCGTTGTTTCACAAACAAGAGTGCCACCGCCCAACACAACATCCGCCAAAAATATCACGCGCTTCCTTTTTGTGCTGGATGCCTCATCAAGCATGCTCAATCCCTGGGAAGGAAAAACAAAGATGGATGTGGCAAGAATGATCATTGCGGAAATGGCGGACTCATTACAGGCGCTTCCCAATGTGCAAACAGCCTTGCGCGTTTACGGCCATCAAAGCATCAATACGGCCAATGACTGTAACGATACAAAGCTGGAAGTTGCTTTTGGACCTTCTAATGCCGAAGCCATCCGGCAAGCATTGATCTCCGTCCGTCCGAAAGGGATAACACCTCTTGCCCGTTCCCTACAGGAAGCCGCCGGTGATTTTCCTGCAGATCCTGCGGCAAGAAACATTCTGTTGCTTGTAACCGATGGAGAAGAATCATGCGGCGGTGACCCCTGCGCCGTTTCCCTGCGCCTCCAACAACAACACATCTTCCTTAAACCATTTGTAATAGGACTGAACCTTGAACAGGCGGCAACATCTTCCATGGATTGTATCGGAAATTATTACAATGCAGAACAGCCGGCGGCTCTTCACGATATTATGAAAAATGTGGTGGACAGGATAATATCATCCGCTGCCGTGCGAGTGAACCTGCTTGACGCTGACGGCCATCCGCTGGAAACCGATGTTAACATGACTTTTTATGATGCTGCTGACGGCATGGCCAGGTACAATTATTATCATACACTCAACTATCGCGGCCTGCCTGATACCTTACAGGTTGATCCATTAAGTACTTACAACCTGGTTATTCATACCATTCCGCCTGTCGGCAAAACCGACCTTGAATTTACTGCACAGGAAAATAATGAAGTAAGCATTCCGGCCTCTCAAGGCTATTTAAAAGTGGATCTCAGCAGCAGTACCGTCAATAACAATTTGAACAGCAAGATCAAATGTATCGTCCGACAAGCCGGCAGCACCCAAACGGTGATGGTGCAGGATATGAATACCACCACAAAATACTTATCAGGAAACTATGACCTGGAAGTGCTAACACTCCCAAGGCTGCAGATAAAAAACGTGGCAGTGACACAAAGCACCACTACTTCCGTTACTATAGATGTGCCCGGCGTGCTGAACATAACGAAAGCATCTCCGGCTTACGGCGCCATCTTTATGAATGAAAACGGGAGGTTGGTAAAAATTTACGGGCTCAATGAAAATTTGTCCAATGAATTGGTAGGTTTGCAGAGTGGCGAATACCTTGTCATCTATCGTCCGAAATCATCTAAGAAAACCAGCGATTCCATCACAAAGACCTTCCGCATCAGAAGCGGTGAAGCCACACAACTGAAATTATAGACTATTGCCTTCGTACGGAAACCGACAACTATTTACTCACTGCTCAATATACACTTTACACTCCATCATGACTGACCAATACTCCGATAAAGACAAAAAAGAAACACGTGGCGGCTACGGTGCCGGACTTGTAGAAATAGCCAGGAAAAATCCAAACGTGGTTGCCTTAACCGCCGACCTGGCAGGCTCACTGCGCATGGATGCCTTCATCAAAGAATTTCCTGACCGGTTTATCCAGGTTGGAATTGCAGAGGCCAATATGATGGGTATTGCCGCAGGACTGACGATTGGCGGAAAAATTCCTTATACCGGAACATTTGCCAATTTCTCTACCGGCAGGGTGTATGATCAGATCCGCCAGTCCATTGCTTATTCAGGGAAAAATGTAAAAATCTGCGCTTCTCATGCCGGCCTTACCCTGGGAGAAGATGGCGCTACCCACCAGATATTGGAAGACATTGGCCTCATGCGTATGTTGCCGGGTATGACCGTGATCGTGCCCTGCGATTACAATCAAACAAAAGCGGCTACCATGGCGATTGCTGATCATGAGGGCCCTGTTTACCTGCGATTCGGACGTCCGAAAGTGGCCAATTTCACCTCAGAAAGCGAACCACTTCACATTGGCAAGGCGCAACTATTAATTTCGGGATCTGATGTTTCCATCTTCGCAACAGGCCATATGGTATGGAAAGCCATAGAAGCTTCACGCCTGCTGGCAGCGGAAGGTGTAAAGGCCGAAGTCATCAATATCCATACGATTAAACCATTGGATGAAAAAGCAGTCATAAGTTCTGTCTCCAAAACAGGCTGTGCAGTAACCGCGGAAGAACACCAGGTGTATGGCGGATTGGGCGATTTGATTGCAGGTGTTGTAGCACGCCACCAACCGGTTCCGATGGAGATGGTAGCAGTGAATGATTCTTTCGGAGAAAGCGGAAAACCTGAAGAGTTGCTGGTTAAATATGAAATCGACACGCCACATATTGTTGCGGCGGCTAAGAAAGCAATCGGCAGGAAGAAATAGCAGGTAAAGAAAGAAGCATTTACAGGTATCTCGACACTTCTGCCTGAAAATGATCCGTACTTAACTTTCTTTCATCTTGCCCGAACACACCTTAACTATCGAGCGTACAGTAACAGACGATGAAATTCTTGAGGCTTTTCGCATAGCGGACAGGAAGGCGCTTGCCTTTACCTGGCTCGTACAGCGTGATCAGAAAAAAATTTACTGGTTTATCCGTCGTATGGTGATCGATCACGATGATGCCAATGATCTCGTTCAGGAAACATTTATAAGGGCGTGGAACAGCCTGTCAGGTTTCCGAGGCGAATCAAAACTTGTGTACTGGATGTATCGAATCGCGACGAATATCACGCTCACTTTCCTGGAAAAGAAAAAACGCAAAGGGCTACTTCCGATGCCCGAAAACACAGAAGAACTGATGCAAAAACTGCATGCCGGCAACTTTATCAACGGCACCGCTGTGCAGCTGCATCTGCAGGAAGCCATTCTCACCTTACCGGAAAAACAAAGGCTCGTTTTCCAGCTTCGTTACTATGACGAAATTCCATACGAAGAGATGTCGGGTATGCTCGACACTTCAGTGGGTGCGTTGAAAGCCAGTTTTCACCATGCCGTGAAGAAAGTGGAGCAATACATGCTTGACCACCAGTAAAGATTTGATTCATTCGATTAAACCAATGAGGCAGCTAACAGTCCATTAAATCGTACAACAATACCACCACCGCCCATCAACCGAAACAATGAAGAAGGAGAAAAAAGACAAGAATTTGCAGCAGGACTTAAAGCGTGAACTGGAAGAGCAGTCACCTTACCTTGCGGCGTTGTCATGTGAACTTCCTTTTTATACACCGGAAAATTATTTCCAGGAAGCTGGAGAGCGGATACAGGAAGCAGTATCAGGAAATGAACCTGTTACTTCCTTTTTGCCATCCCCAACGGATCATCCGTTTCAAACACCGGAAAACTATTTTGATGAACTGCCCGGCGTTGTGCAGTCGCGCATTAACAAGCAGGAAGAGAATATCAGTCGGGTGAAACACCTGCGTGTGAATCGCCGGATCATTCCGCGTCAGGTTTGGTTCGCGGCGGCGGCTGTTGCAGCATTGATCGTTACCTCACTCACCTGGTGGTCCTATCAGCAACAACTGCCACTCAGCAACAGTCAAATGCAGGCTGTTGTTGAAGATTCGGAAGAAAACAACCTGCTGTTAAGTGTTTCCGATGTAGATGAAGCTGTTATCGTGGATCTGCTGCTGCAAGATCAGGCCGCTGACGCAGCCACCATCGGTTCGGCCAATCAAAATGATCCTTCCCTGATGGATGTGATAGAGTTTGACGAACAATCAATCAATGAAATCTAAAAAAGTAATTCCATGATCTCTCACAGTTATCACCTTCTTATCCGCCGGTCATCGGCCCTGTTGCTGTTCTTTGCATTACTGTCAGTGTTTGCGATGGGGCAGCCGCCGGTGTCTCAGGAACAAAGAGACGAGGTGGAGGCTCGTCGTATTGGTTTTATCACCAATGAAGTACAACTGACGCCGGAAGAAGCACAGGTGTTCTGGCCTGTTTACAACAAATACCGTGATGAGCTGGAGGCACTGCGCAAAGACCGCGCGAATGAACTGATGTCGGCCAAGCTCAATTTCGACAGCTATACTGATGAGCAGGTGAACAAAGCAATTGACAACGAATTCAATTCACGGCAGAAGGAACTCGACATTTCCCGCAGATACAATACCGAATTCATGAAGATACTGCCGATTTAGTAGGTGGCGAAGCTGTACCGTGCCGAACAACTTTTTAAGATTTCGCTGCTGAAAGATATGCGCCAGGATAAAGGCGGAAAACCGGGGCCGCCGCAGGGACCCAAAAATTAAACCCTGCTTTTGCGGTTCAAGCCGGATTTTTCCTTGGCATAATCCTGCTTTGCTGCGATGGAGAACTGATAATAGCTTACTCATTTTTGTTAAATAGAAAATGTTTCGCAAACACTGTATAGTGCAAAATCACACTGTTGCAGGACATTTCCTTTGAAAAATAGGTAGTGACTCATTTTGAATCCTGAACTTTTGTCCCGTTTCAGTTTGACCTTTTTGGAAAAAAATAAGCCGACTGCCCAAAAATCTGATTTAATCTGAATGCTTATATTCAGTGCAAATTGGAAACATGACAAATAATGCCAAATCCATTATTGATCGTTTATCTACATTCATTATAAGCAATAAGATAGTACTTGCCATAGCCACAATATTTACAATTTTGGGTGGCTTTAGCGAAACAATGCAATACTTAGAAAAACATCGAAATATTAATTTTGGAAAGATGACAAACTTACTTGAATCAATTTCTGACGTTGCTAATGTTCTTTACCCATTCTTCGTTTT
>JBGAWA010000171.1:0-3491 GCA_044227805.1 Chitinophagales bacterium
ATTGGAGATATGATCCGGACATGCGATGAAGACATGCTCCATCTCCGGTTCTACTGTTAATGCGGTATAACCAATGCCATCCGTATTCACAGGTACTTTCCTGTAAGCAAGCACTTCCAACCCCAGCGTTTCGGCTGTACGATTGAAAATGTCGCGGCATTCTTCCCGTAATCTTATTTCTTTCGGAAAAAAGATCACGCCAACGCCGTACTTACCAAATGAGGGCAGGTGAACGCCCAGCTTCAGGCATTCATCAAAGAAGAACTCATGCGGCATCTGGATCATAATACCGGCGCCGTCGCCTGTATTATTTTCACAACCGCAGGCACCGCGGTGTTCCATATTTTCCAATACGGTCAAATCATCGGAAATGATGGGATGTGATTTGTGACCTTTGATGTTAGCCACAAAGCCGATACCACAGGCATCATGCTCATACGAAGGGTGATACAAACCAGTGTTGCTCGCCATACTCAGTTATGTTGTTTTATAAAATATATGTTATTGAACCGGCAGGGCCGGTGCTGTCCAGTCAGGCAAGCAATGCGTTCAATTTACTAAATCGTGGCGGCTTTCAGAGGTACTGAGATCAATAGATTTCCACACTTACCTGACATCATACCAAATAGCCAAACAATGTATCATTCTTGTTCAGTTCTGTATAATTGATCTTGTAATCCTGCATTTTTTCTATCAGCAAGTCATAATCATCTTTCGATTGTAATTCTACGCCTACCAGGGCAGGGCCATTTTCCTTATTCGTCTTTTGCATGTATTCAAAACGGGTGATATCATCTGTAGGTCCAAGTATATTGTTGACAAACTCTTTCAATGCACCCGGCCGCTGGGCAAAATTGATGAGGAAATAATGTTTTAATCCTTCATACTGCAACGATCGCTCTTTTATTTCCTGCATCCTGTCTATATCATTGTTGCTGCCGCTGACAATGCAGACAACATTTTTATCTTTTATATCATCAGCAAAATCATCAAGTGCTGCGATAGATAGTGCGCCAGCGGGCTCTACTACGATCGCATCCTCGTTGTACAGTTTCAGGATGGTCGTACATATTTTACCTTCCGGAACCAAGCGCATATCATCCAGCACATCTTTGCATATAGAGAACGTAAGATCGCCGACTCTTTTTACGGCAGCGCCATCCACAAACCGGTCAATACTTTCCAGTTGAACAGGATGACCTGCCTTTAATGCTTCGTACATCGAAGGGGCACCTTCAGGTTCAAGCCCGATGATCTTTGTTCTGGGAGAAAAAATTTTAAAGTAGGAACCTACTCCTGCACTCAATCAGCCGCCGCCAACTGGTACAAAGACATAATCAACTCCCGGTTTGTCAGCAAGTATTTCTACAGCTACCGTCCCCTGTCCTTCAATGATACGGTGGTCATCAAATGGCGGGATAAAGGTCATGTCATTTTCTTCCGTGAATTTTTTTGCTGCTACAGCGCAGTCATCGAACGTATCGCCGATCAATCTTATCTCAATATTGGTTTCACCAAACATCTTTGTCTGGTTCACCTTCTGTGAAGGAGTAATGATCGGCATGAACACAACACCTTTTACACCAAGTTTTTTACAACTGTAAGCAAATCCCTGCGCATGATTACCGGCGCTGGCACATACCACTCCTTTCTGCAGTTGTTCTTTCGGCAGGCTGCTCATCATATTGTAAGCGCCCCGTAATTTATAAGAACGCACCACCTGCAGATCTTCCCTTTTCAGGTAAACATTACACTGGTACTTGCGTGAAAGGTTTGCATTCAGCTGAAGCGGTGTCCTGTTCACAATGCCATGCAAACGTTCTGCCGCTTCAGCAAAATGCAATGTATTGGTATGTGTCGCCACTTGTTCCATTATATTATTCTCTTTATCTCTTATCCTACTGATTCACTTTTCAATGCCTGTTTCCTGAAAGCTTCTTTGGTAGAAGAAATACTTTCCGCTGTGGGAGGTTTTTGATTTTCCGGCCTGAGGCTTCTTACCGTTTTTCCGGCCTGCCAGAGCTCACTTTCACGCAGCTCTTTCAGTTCTGCTTCTAATTTTTCCCGGTAATCAGGCTGAGAGTTAGAGTCTATTGAACGTTGTGATTCCTTTCCGGTCGCTACGCTTTCATACAATTCATTGAACACTGGTTTGGTTGCATCGCGGAATTTCTTCCACCAGTCCAATGCACCACGCTGTGCAGTGGTAGAGCAGTTCGCATACATCCAGTCCATACCATTTTCAGCCACCAATGGCATCAATGATTGTGTCAATTCTTCTACTGTTTCATTGAAGGCTTCGCTTGGGGTGTGGCCTTTTGCACGCAATACCTCATATTGTGCAGCAAAGATCCCTTGTATAGCACCCATCAGTGTTCCTCTTTCGCCGGTAAGGTCAGAATATACTTCTTTTTTGAAATCAGTTTCAAACAAATAACCGCTTCCTACAGCAATACCTAATGCAATGACTCTGTCAAATGCTTTCCCAGTTGCATCCTGGTAGATGGCATAAGAGCTGTTCAGGCCACGTCCTGCGGGAACATTCTTCTCAGCGATGTACCGGAACCTTTGGGGGCTACCAGGAATACATCTACATCTTTCGGGGGAACAATACCAGTTTGTTCGTTGAAAGTGATCCCGAAACCATGTGAGAAGTACAGCGCTTTGCCGGGTGTCAGATGTTTTTTAACGGTCGGCCATAAAGCGATCTGCGCAGCATCGCTCAGCAAATAACAGATGATCGTTCCTTTTTGCAAAGCTTCCTCAATTTCAAATAACGTTTCACCAGGTACGAATCCATCACGGATAGCTTTATCCCAGGTCTTTGAATCTTTGCGCTGGCCTACGATCACATTGATGCCATTGTCTTTCTGGTTCAATGCCTGGCCGGGGCCCTGCACACCGTAGCCGATCACAGCTACTGTTTCATTTTTCAATACCTGTTGTGCTTTGCTGAGTGGAAATTCTTCCCGTGTTACCACATTTTCTTCCACTCCGCCGAAATTTAGCTTTGCCATTGTTATTTGTTTTTGGTTGATTATTGTTTGTTTAGTTATTTTTTCCCCATAATGACCGTATCGCTGCTGCACATTCTTCTAAAAAAGCAGCATCTTCATTACTAAAAGCATTCTTCGTTTCACTTTCCGCATCAATGGTTCCAGTGATCGTGCTGTTATTTTCACCAAATACAGGTACAATGATCTCTGATTCGGTATTGGTAAATGTCAGCAGGTAATCTTCATCCGATTTAGCATCGTTCACTATCACTGTTTTCTTTTGAATGACGGCTTTTCCATTTAGCCCCTTGTCTTTTGGAAACGAGGTAAAGACCGGCTCTGTTCTTCCTGCACAGGAAATAATGGATATCTCCGATTCTTTTACATCATAAAGACCCACCCATGAGTAGTTGCCGGCCACACGTATCTTATCAGCAATCAGTCTGGCTTTTTCTTTCCTTGGGCGGTTGCTTTGTAATATGTCAGTAAAAGATA
>JBGAWA010000050.1:0-28927 GCA_044227805.1 Chitinophagales bacterium
ATGCCACAGGCAATGGCAATTGAGTTGTTTCACAACTTCACCCTCATACATGATGATATCATGGATCATGCGCCATTACGTCGCGGGTTACCAACCGTGCACGAAAAGTTTAATCATGCAACGGCTATTCTGTCGGGTGATGCCATGCTTGTGATGGCTTACAAATTCCTGGTGCAGGCAGACGCATCCAGGCTTCCTGGATTATTAGAGCTGTTCAATGATACGGCTGTCAAGGTTTGTGAAGGGCAACAATATGATATGAACTTTGAAAATGCAGCTGGGCTCACAGTGGCAGATTATCTCAGGATGATTGAACTGAAAACGGCAGTGCTGGTGGCATCAGCCCTGAAACTTGGAGCCATCATCGGCGGTGCCGGAAGCGAGGATGCGCAGCATCTCTATGAGTTCGGAAGGGAACTGGGTATATCTTTCCAATTGAGAGATGACTGGTTGGATAGTTTTGGAAGTGCGAAGCAGGTCGGTAAACAGCAAGGCGGGGATATTTTGCAGAATAAAAGGACATTCCTGCTCATCGAAGCAATGGAACAAGGGGATACAAAGCTGAGATCTGAACTCCAATACTGGTATAGCAGTAAGGAGTATAAAGCCGAAGAGAAAATT
Organism: Chitinophagales bacterium; assembly: GCA_044227805.1. GTDB lineage: Bacteria > Bacteroidota > Bacteroidia > Chitinophagales > UBA10324 > JACCZZ01. Next base: position 622 of record JBGAWA010000050.1, read on the forward strand.
ACTGCTGTCATCAGTATATTTAACAAGGCCGGAATCAGTGAACGTACACTGGAGGAAACAGCGCTGCATTTTCACAGAGCCATGTTTCACCTTGATGAGCTGAATATCCCGGAAGAAAGAAAAGCGACGTTAAAGTCCTTTTCTGAAAGCCTTTTGTATCGGGAAAAATGACCACTGCCTCTATGCAAGTCCTAGTGCCGGACCCGAAACCCAATATGCTTTGATTGCAGCCTGTTTAAGATGATACGCCAGATATCTTCATAAGGAATTATTTCTGTTGTCTCATTCTCTGCCTGTTTCCGTGAATCCGCTAAAATAAGTTTCTTGTAAAGTGCGGCTGCTTTGATTTTTATGCGGTCTGGTTTATAATGACAGTTAACCAGTTGCCGCAGCATCTTAATGAACAAGCTGGTTCTCACCGACTTCCTCCCGGAAAGATAACGTGAACCAAAAATCCGCAGCGATTCGATATTTTTTTCAATATTATCTTCATCCCCGCGGTCAATCATGAAAAGCAACTGAGCGATTAATATGGCTGGATATAATCCGGCTTTGTCCTTTGAATAGATGGGAACTTCATTAATAAATTTTAAGATTTTGAACTCTTTTCCTTTGATTTTACCTGGCAGCACATAGTGGAGGTACGCCTCAAATATCTTCCATTCTTCTGACTTCTCGTCCGAGAGGTATTGAAACCGCTGATGACTGGTCGCCCATTCAAATATTTCTGACGCCTGCTTGTATTTGGCAGCGTGCATGGCGAGCAGGAAATAATTTTCCAGCACCACAAACCAGTTATTGCTGCCTTTTGCATAAAAGTTGAGTGCCTCTTCGGCATTCTGCTTCCCGTTTTTATAGTCCTTCAGGTAGAGGCAGCAAACCATTTTCAACAAAGCAATTTCACCTTCCCTTGAAGCAAGTTTATAGCGGTGGTTTTTCTTCAGAAAAGCCTGCAGGTGGTTGCACAGGTTTAGGGTAAACCGGTAATTGCGGATCACCTGGTAATAGAGCAATCCAATCCTGTAATGAAGAAGGCGTAAATGAAAACTTTGCTGGTATCTTGAAAGCTCCTTGCTTTGATAGAAATAATCTTTGGCGCGGTTGGCTAATTCCGGTTTATACGCTTTGCTGCGTGCAACCTGCGACAGAAGCGATTCATACATAAATTCTGCTTTGCTTTCAGCTTTCACCAGTTTCAGGGAATCGTTGGCCAGCTGGTCATACTGGTCGAATTCGCGTGTCAGCCCCATCATGGCGAAGTGATGCCGCAACATCCTGGCACAGAGCAACACAATTTCATTCAGGTCAAACTGCATGGCAAGCGTAAGGGTGCTTTTGGCCAGGCTAACGGCACTTGTGCGGGCTCCATGAGTCAGTAATATTTTTGAACAGAAATAGTTTTTATTGCATTGGTAAACCGCTTTCTGATAGGGCGAATCCTGAATCTTTTTGTGATTGAGGAAAAATAGCGTGTTGACCAGTCGTTCCTTCAGCCTGCTTTTGAGCATCAGGTATTTCTTGTCGCTGGCCGATGACTGGTACAAAGCTTTAGCGGCTTCTTCATCATTGTTGAATGAACCTTCAGCAATACCTTTAAATAGTTTCTGGTATAGATTGTTGTTATTGTCCAGGAAATCATCGTCAATCAGCTCCAGGTTATTCAGTCGTTGTTTTGTTACCAACGAAACCATTTCTTTGAAAATTTTCATGACATCATTTTTCTGAAACACTCAAATGTATTGGTAATCGTCAGATATTTAAGCTTTGTTAACATAAATAAGGTGATCAAAAGTGATGTTACCTAAATCAATTTTTTGCACGAACTATATTATGCGTTTGCATTTACCTTTGGTTTACTGAAGTGGAAAAAAAAGAGAAAGCACCAATCCGAATTCTTTTTACGGATGGCAGCCATCAGATAATTGAAAAATTTGATGCATCGTGTTGCTTCCCTGACTTATCAACAGAAATTACCGTATTACTGAGGTTCCTGTTACTTTTTTCCATTTTTTACTATCTTTTTAAATGATTTGGCAATATGCCTTATGAAATCCTTTACTGGTAAGGATTTCACTTAGTTGCTTTAACTATGATTTATCTCACTTTTTAATTAAAATTCCCACTGAACTTTAGGCATTCTGCCTGCCATTTCGGGCTGTAGGCCTTTATGGGAGCAGGTTACAACGTCTTATTGGAATAAATTTGAGATATTTGGTTACACATTAATAATTCTCCAGTCCCTGGAGTTGTATTCCCATAGGCTATTATGGTGCATCCCAGAATGTTGACTCACAGCGGGTTTCAGCCATACCTTCATTTTACAAGGGTAGCAGGAGAAAATTACGATGTTACCATTCTGCAATGACTGCACATTTAATTTGGAGTAGGGAAGGGTAAATTTGATGCATAAATTAAAAATTACTCATCCCAAAAATTAAACACCATGACCAGCATCATTTATCAAATCACCCTCATCTTGAATTTAGTTTTAGGCGGTGGAAATCATACGCAGGAAGCCCAGCAGATTTATTCGCAGAATGGCTACCGGGTAGAATGTGGAGTGGTTATCATTGACACTGACGAACTCTAAGTTTTGTAAAAGTGATCATCGCTTAAGCGCAAAGTTTGAATCATCTTTAAAAGACATCTTTATGATTGACATGAAAATTCAACTATCTGAACAGGTTTGGCAAAAGGCCAACAGGGCTCCCGACCTCGATCCTGAATATTTCCGTCTTGATGAAGAAGGTTCTGTGATAAAAAAGACTGATTTTAATAATGAATCATCGATTTATGGCTGGTGTTTCTTTCATCTGCGGCCGGTTTGGGATGGCGGCAATGATGATATTGGAAATTTAAAGCCACTTAATGTGATTAATAAGATTCTGTTCATGGCAGGCAATTTTAACAGAATTTCACCCGAATTGGAATATTGGGATTAGGACCCACCGCGAATTATTTAATGCCTTTATGTTTTTGAGTTATTAGGCAACGATCTCTTTCAGGGAATGTAATCTAACATTTCCACAATACAATCCGAATGGTTATGCATTTTTGAATGGTTGTCTTACCTGCCATGTGTGGCCGGCATTTTCATGGAAGGCACCAGCAAAGCGGTTCACCAGGATATTGACGAGCCAGCCGCTCAACCTGAAGTAACTATTAAAATATATCGGCTGGGCACCTATCATTGCCTTGGCTTCACGGGCTGTTCGGCCAAGTTCAACAGCCTTTTTCTTTTCATCAATGGCCAGCTTAATCCCATCAAACATAATGTTGAAGTACAATGAATATTGTTCGTTTTTGATATAGTCCATGCCGATGTAGTGGAGTTCCCAAAGCTGATCATAAACATTATGTGAACTGAAACCAATAAGCTGATCTTCTTCAAAATAACCGATTACCTTAAAGGAGGTGCCGCGGGCTTGTTTCATTTGTATAAAATATTGCTTTGTCGCAATAACTAACCGTATTACCTGTTGCTTTACCACATTGCAATAGAGCGATTCAATTTGATCACCATAGCGGATAACATCTTCCAAAGACAGTTCTTTTCTGATAATGCTTTTACCTCTTGATTGTATTTTTCTTAATCGTTGAGCATATTTATGCTTGAGGGCAAGCGTATAGTCGTGGAAAGAAAGCCATTCAGGCCGGATGTCAAGCTTCATGGTTAAATCACCGGGCCAGGGTTGGTAACCACTGCTTTTCATATGTACCGATATAGATACCTCTTTCCAGTCTTTGAGGAGAAAAACAACCGGTTTCGGCTTCACCTCTTTGCAAAACTGATCGAGAGCATTGAATAACACAGTGGCCGTTAACCTGCCCGGACGCATATATATTCCTGGAAAATCAACACGAAAAAGGTTACCGCAAACCAGTATCCTGTAACCTTTCCTCATTAATAATTTTTCAAACGGCTGGATTAATTTGCTGCCACTAAGTGGAAATTTATAATGTCTCTCCTTAAAATGCACATGTTGAAAATAGGCAATGGCAACAATTTCATCTTGCTCATAACAAACGAGGTACAGGAAAGCAATATCACGCAGCTCCGATTGCTCCAATGGTAAGAGTTGCTCAGCGCGCAGGTGATGATTTTCGGGTAGGATTTGATTCCAGATGCCACGATGGTCAAGCAGAGAATGAAAAACTTTAAAAATCAAGCAGGGTTCTGTTTACGGATAAAGGACTGACGTTGCAAGGTGTCAAATATTTTCTGTAACGAATAGTTGTTGTTATCCTGACTGTAACAATTTATTCCGAATGAATGTTGACCAAGTAAAGACTCTGCAGGCAGGTTACTTCTCATTTATTTTTAACTTTCAGTAAAATTTGCGGCTATGATTCAATGGTTAAAATTCCTGGTACTTTGTAGTTTCTTGCTTTCCCAGCTGAGCTGGACAGGGAGGCTGTCAGCACAATCATTCTGTTACCCTGGTGGAAACGTGATCATTTATTCCAATTATGATGGTGGTTACCTGAATATTGATGTAAATGAGAATATTCCTGATCTTAAGATTGGAATTACCACATATGAAAAGTGTGCTGTCAACATAAGCGGACTGTATGCCGGAAATGTGACAGAAGTAATTTACGCTGGTTATAACGGCGATAATGATCATTGCAACCCAACGTTACCAACCACCAGCATAAGTGGTGTGCCCGATTCCATTACGTCCATCATTTTGTTTCCACCGGTAACATGGCCAAATTCAAACGGTTACTATTATATTATCTGCAACTATAGCTGCGATTCAGCCAATAGCCAGGGTGGTTGTAACACTCCAGACCAGGTTGCCCATTACTATCTCACACAGTTTGGTGGTCTGTTGTATTTTCACTATACACAGTATGGTTGCTGGAGTGGAACACATCATGTGTCTGATGGTGGTAATTGTTGCATTGGTGCTTCTATTATTGATCCGCAATTTTCGATAAGCGCGGCCTTTAGTGTGCCTAATGACACGTTGTGCGCGAAGGATTCTGTACCATTTTTTAATAGCTCGCTCAGCTCTTATCCAGGCAGCCTGACCTATAGCTGGAATTTTGGTGATGGCACCCCAGCCAGTACCATCGAAAACCCCACGCATATTTACGGTGTGGAAGGAAACTACCTTGTAACGCTGATAGCCACAAACAGTGCCGGTACAGCAAGTGATACCTCGCAGATGAATTTAACGCTCATCAACTGCTTTACCGGTTTATCCGATGTTCAGCCTGTATCAGATATTCGACTTGTATTCGATCCAACTGGTGGTGAATGGTGTTTTGAGTTTGCTGAATCCACCAGCCAAGGTGATGCAATCAAAATATTTGATCCGATGGGAAATCTCGTACTTGACAAAAAGCTTAATCCGGGTCTACAAAACTATTGCGTGAGCAAGAACGGCGAAAAATTAAATGATGGCCTTTACCTGGCCGTCATCACTGCACAGGGTATGAACCGTTCATATAAATTGCTGCTGCAGGAATAAGAAAAAGGTAAAACAATACCCCCGGAAGTCTCATTCCGGTGGTGAACAATTTGTAAAACCGCTTATTTACTAACAGGCAGGTAACTGATCTGCACTAAGGAGCCTGAACTGTAATCAAATTGATACAAACCATCCGTTGATACCAGCAGTAACAAATTGCCCAGCGGTATTACATCACGGGTGGCACCGGCATTGATAGCTTCTGAAAGCGTAATGGCTAATGGGTCCGTTGCATCCATATGTTTTAATCCGGTGGCATCATCGCAGACAAACAAGTGCTTGCCGTCAATACCCAGTCCAAAGGGATGTACAAACGGGACGGTAGTCTTTAAGACAGGACTATATATATTGCTGATATCAATAACATCCAGTTCATTGGAAAATCCCTGGCAAGTAGTGCCATCCCGTAGTGTGGCATATGCATAGGTACCTTGCACAACCACCGGATCGCAGCTACTGACATGAGAAAGCTGGGATACGAATGCAGGTGAAGAAGGGATGGTATTATCATAAATTGAAACGCCTGTGGTGGAACCAATAAAAAGATAATGTTCGTAGGGAAAGATGGTTTCAATGTTCCATGGCATCGTAACACTTGATGTATTGATGGGTTTTGCTGTATTGGTGATATCGAAGAGTTTCATCGCTGAATTATCAAGACAATAGAGGAACTGATCATAGATACAGAAACGAGCCAATGACCCTGCAATACCGTTTCCCGGGCTCACAGCAGTGGTATTGACACCGCCACCACCGGCAGTAGTATTGGCTACAAAAACATCCTCAAATGCGAAAACCGGGTAATTCGACCCGCAGTCCTGCTCAATGGTCGTATCAGATTCATTCCATCCGGTAACTACTCCTTTTACGGGGTCCAGCGCCCAACCGTTTGCATAAATCCGGTTAGGAAATACATTCATGCTCCTGGAAACTTCTTTGACATTCAAAGGATCACTGATATCAATGGCTACGAGGTCAATGTAGCTGTCGGCATAAAGGATGTTATCTTTCACAGCTATATCAATGTTACCCGGGATATTGATAAAACTTAGGTTTTGAGGATTGGCAGGATCTGCATTGTCGATGATATGAATACCTTTATCCACTTCATTGATAAAAATGTAAGGGGCTTTGTAATAAATCTTACCGGTAGAATGTAGCTCCTCCGCAACAGTGGATTTCACGGCTCCGCGTAAGGCGTCGTAACTCATGTAAATCGGTTTGTAAAGCTTGTACGAATAGACCTTAGTGCAACTGTCTTTCAGGCAACCGGAAAAAAGGGACAGGGAAATAAGCAAAATGCTGAAAGCCTGCAACGATCTGGCGGATGTTGTTGTCATAGTTGTAATGAATTTAAGGATAGACATCCTGATATTATTAAATGTTGCATCAAAAAGAATAAACATGGTAAATAAATCAATTTTACTGTTAGTGCTGCTCTTTTCGGTTTATCATGGTGCATGGGCACAGGCACCCACACAGGATGTCCTCTACCTTAAAGATGGCAGCATTCTCCGCGGCAGCATCGTAGAACAGTATCCGGATAGTCTTGTAAAGTTGCAGATGGATGGCGGAAGCATTTTCGCCATAAAGGCAAAATTGATTGATAATATTGAGTACAATGCAAGGTCATATCAAGTGGATCCCTCACCTGTTTCTGACATGCCAGATCTGAATAGTAACAGTGGTTACTTCAATATTACTGCGATGGGCGTGCTTCCGGGCAGCAACTATTACTATGACTATTATTACGGCAGCCAGAAGCCCGGAGCGTCTGTCGGATTTACCATTCAGACCATACATGGCTATCGATTCAATAAACATTTGCTGGCGGGTGCAGGGCTGGCAATCGATATCATTCAAAACCCTATGGGTCAGTTATTTGTCGATGGCCGGTACGAAATTCTTAACAGGAAGACAACACCATTTGTATTTCTTGATTGTGGTTACGGCATCCCACTAAGCAAAGGTCATCAGGATACCAATAGTGAAGTTACTTACAGCGGAGGAATTACAGCCGGTGGCGGCGCCGGCATGCGTATTAATTTTCGCAATGAAGGTGCTTTTATTCTGGAAGCCGGATACAAAATGGAAAAGGCATCTGAGCATATAAAGTATGAAGCATGGGGCACGGATGAAACCAACAACTATACCTATAGCAGGCTGGCGATCAGGATAGGGTTGGCGTTTTAGGAGAAGAGACAATGCATAAACACTGCGTTCTCCGTGATAACTGGCTCCAATCAATAGACTTTGCCTTTCTTGTCAATCGTTTTTTCTTTCATCACAAAGAGCTTAGCGTTTTTAGGATCTTTGGATTTTATCACCACTTTAGCCGTACCATTTTTAAAAGGGAGTGCTGCTTCAAATTTAGGCTCAATCACCCAGTTGCCGGTATGATCAATATAACCCCAGCTTTTCTTTTCATTCGCCGCAGGTGCCAGTGATTCAGCGAATGATCCTGCCTTGGAAAATTTAGCGGCAATCACCCACTTATCATATTGATCAATATAACCGTATAGTGCAGTGGAATCTCCGGACTGCACACACGATACGCCTTCGCTGAATAGTGCAGCGTCTTTATACCGGAGGGGAATAACCACGCGCCCTGATTTATCGATAAAGCCATAGCCATCCGGTTCTTTTTTCACCAGTGCCAGGCCGTCACTAAATTCGAAAGCATCATTGTATTGCGGTGCGATCGCCCATTCCCCAAACCGGTTGATGAAGCCATAAAGGCAACTGTCATCATTGCAGTTACCAATGGCTGCCAGCGCCAGCCCGTTATGAAAATCATTGGCTTCAGTCCATAATTCGGTATGTAGGATTTGCCCTTCGAGGCTAACATAAGCGTAATAGCAGGGTTCTCCGGTGCAGGGCAATTGCACGGCAGCAAGTCCTTCTGAAAAGGGTGCGGCTTCTGAAAATTGCGGTGCAATCCTGATTTGCATATCCGCTGAATCGCCATATCCAAAGAGACCGTCCTTCTCCATCACAAAGTATTTTTTCTTTGTGAGTGAAAGGTCTTTCTCCAGTTGAAGGCGGTCAGGGAAGGACGGATACTTCTCTGCAAATTTTTTAAAGGACTGATAACTGTATACCGGATTTTCAAGACGGTAAACTTCAGCCCATGCTTTGTTAATATTACGATTAGACGGAAACAAGGAAATGAAACTAAGATATTGATCCAGCTTATGCCCGCGTGTGCTGATCGCATAAACGCTGTCTTCAGCCAGCGGCACATATGGATTTTTAGGATAGTCGTGAATAAAAACAAGGTAATCCTGTAACTGATGACCTTGTGTCAGGTCAAGAAACAACAACTTTTCATAATTCGCCTTCGCCGCAGCCAGATAAGGGCTTGACGGATATTTTTCCATAAAATTTTTATAAGACTGCCAGCTGCTGTCGGCTGTCTTGCTCCTATACAATTGTTTCTCGTATAAAGATCTGGCTTCTTTTACCTGTTTGGCATCAGGATAGTTTTTTAAAAATTCTTCAAAGCTGGTATAGTCGCCGTTTCTCATGACCTGGTTGAAGGCCAGCACATTCCTTTTTTCTATTGCTTCATCAATTAAAGAGGAAGTAGTGAAGTTGGAGATGAAATGATTCCAGGCTTCAAGTTCATCAGTACTGTCGGCATGGTGAAAAGCTGCCATATTAATATTTTGCTGTAGTTCACTCACTGTAAACTGGCGGTATCCAAGGGCCAAAAATTTTTCCTGTTCATTTTCTTTCCAGGTCTTATTCAGGCCATCAGCGCATTTCATTGCATAATAATTAGCCGAATCGAGGTTGTATTGCTTGTTATCCCGCATAAAAAAAATCTTTGCAAGACCGAATTCCGCAACCGGATGATCAGGTTTTTTTTCAAGAATCTCCCGGAAGGAAGACGTTGCCATTTCATAGTTACCTGCATTATAAGCTGCAAATCCTTTGTCGAGCGATTGTGCCGTGCAGAGGATATTTTGGGTGATCAGCAAAAGCATGATCAGGAAAGCAGTGCGCATTCACGACAGATTTGAGAAAGATCAAAAATAGGATTCCTGTTGCAGTTGATCATTGCGGAATTTCTGGCGGAGCAGTAAGCTTACCATTACATTTAGCGATGCTCTGTTGCGGCGAAGCCGGATTTCTCTATTGAAAAATATCCTGTGAAGGTCAGTTAGCTTTTACTTCAGTAGCAAGTTTCTGCAATGATGATTTGGCATCGCCAAACAACATACGGGTTTTGGGAGCAAAGAAGAGTTCGTTTTCTATACCTGCATAGCCGGCATTCATGCTGCGTTTCATCACAATAATGTTGGCCGCATTTTCCACTTCCAGTATTGGCATGCCGTATATCGGTGAAGCTGCATCGTTTTTTGCGGCAGGATTGACCACATCGTTGGCACCAATCACGATCACCGCATCGGTTGTCGCGAATTCAGTATTGGCATCTTCCATCTCCAGCAATTTATCATAGGACACATCGGCTTCCGCAAGCAATACGTTCATATGTCCCGGCATTCGGCCTGCCACAGGGTGAATGGCGTATTTTACTTCCACACCTTTCTCTTCGAGCAATTTCTCCAGTTCATGCACCGTATGTTGCGCCTGTGCAACAGCCAAACCATAGCCAGGCACAATCATCACTTTTTTCGAATAGCTTAACAACACAGCGGCATCCGTCAGCGATACTTCTTTGATGTTGCCTCTTTGTTTATCATCGGCACTGCCGGCTTTGGCGCCGCCGCCGAAATTGCCTATGATCACATTCAGAAGTGATCGGTTCATGGCGCGGCACATGAGGATGGTGAGAATCGTACCTGCTGATCCCACTAAAATACCTCCGGTAAGCATCACCTGGTTGTTGTAAATGAAACCTGCGCATGCCGCCGCCACACCGGTAAATGAATTCAACAGGGAGATAACTACCGGCATATCGGCACCACCGATCGGCAACACAAATAATACTCCGTACAACAAACACATGGCAATCATGACAGTCAGGAGCATCATATTCTGTTCTCCCATTACTGTCAGGTAAACGCCTACAGCTATAGTGGCCAGCAAAAGGGCCATGTTGACAATGGATTGCATCGGAAACACTTTATCCGATACATTTCCATTCAGCTTTCCAAAGGCGATCATGCTGCCTGCAAAGGATACGCCGCCAATCAGCAAACCTGCGAGCGTAACCGCCACGATGTTCCATTCGCCATTTCCAAACTCATGATGCTGGTACTCAATAATTGAAATAATGGCGGCACAAGCGCCACCCATGCCATTAAAAAGTGAAACCATCTGCGGCATGGCTGTCATCTTCACGCGTTTTGCCGCCAGTGTTCCCACAACGGAGCCAATCACTATGCCACCGAAGATCCAGCCATAGTTGTGAAGTTTTTCGCCTCCCGCGGTGCGGTATAAAAATATCGTTCCGAGTATAGCCAATGTCATTCCTGCTGCTGCCACAAGGTTGCCCCGACGGGCTGTTTCAGGATGACTCAGCATTTTAAGGCCAAGAATAAAGGTAATGGAACCGGCAATGTAGGTCAGCCAAAGAATAATATTTTCCATGAACTCATTTTTTCGCCAGACGGCAGTTATTTTTTCTTCTTAAACATTTCAAGCATGCGATCAGTCACCACAAATCCGCCAACAACATTCAGCGTACCGAGAATGACGGCCAGGAAACCCAGTCCGAGTGCAAGCAAATTTCCAGGTTCGGCACTGCCCATAACGATAATTGCTCCGATGATGACTACGCCGTGAATAGCATTGGCTCCCGACATGAGCGGAGTATGCAAAACAGTGGGTACATGAGAGATGATCTCGATTCCCAAAAAAACCGACAGGATGATGATAAACACCATTTCACGGTATTCATACAGAAAATTTAATAGTTGCTCCATTTGATTTTTATTCAGATTTACCGGGTAATTGATTTCATAAAAAATAATGTTCGTTTAGGCAGGATTAACCGCAAATGCATCACGAACTCTTGTACTGATGATTTCTTTTTGATGTGTTATACAGGTGCCTTTTACAATGTCGTCATCCAGGTTGACATTAATCTGTCCGTCTTTCAAAATCAACTTTAGAAAATTCATCACATTCTTTCCAAACATTTTGCTCGCATCGGAAGGCATTGTGACAGGCAGATTAGAATCACCAATGATGGTAACGCCATTATTGGTGAGTACAGTTTCGTTATTCTGGCAGAGTTCACAATTACCACCTGTAGAGGCGGCGAGATCTATGATCACAGCCCCTGGCTTCATGGCATCAACAGTGCTCTTTGGGATCAGTACCGGCGCCTTTCTGCCGGGGATTTGTGCTGTGCATATGATTACATCAGACTTGACAGCCGATTCAAATATTTTTTGCTTTTGTTTATCAAGAAATTCTTTGGTCTGTTCAACGGCATAACCGCCGGCGCTGGAAGATTCGGTGGCTCCTTCCACCTCGATAAACCTGGCACCGAGACTTTTCACTTCTTCCTTTACTGCACTGCGGGTATCAAATGCTTCAACAACGGCACCTAACCGTCTTGCGGTGGCAATTGCCTGTAAGCCTGCAACACCGGCACCCAGTACCAGCACTTTAGCCGGTGTGATACTTCCGGCTGCAGTCATGAACATAGGAAAAAACTTAGGCAGATGCATAGCTGCAGTAAGCACGGCTTTATATCCTGCCACCGTGGCTTGTGAGGAAAGAATGTCCATTGATTGTGCACGGGAAGTACGCGGAACCATGTCCATGCTGAAGGAAGTGATATTCTTTTCCAGCAGTTGCAATACCAGTTCTTTGTTAAATAGTGGTTGAAATACCGCCAGCATCATCGTATCCGGTCGTAAAACATTCAATTCCTTATCGGAAGGGCGGTTGATGGATAAAATCAGATCAGATTTCGATAGAATTTCATCACGGGTCACAATTTTAGCACCGGCTGTCACGTAATCGGCATCAGCCGCATAAGCTGTACTTCCCGCACCGGATTCAATTTGCACTTCGAAATTCATCTTAACCAATTGACCGGCGATCTCAGGGAGTATAACAACTCGTTTATCTTCTGTTGGCTCTTTCAGGATTCCTATGATCATAGCTGACTTGTAATTAGAGATCTGAATGCATTAAATGACCTGATAATTAAGAAAGCAAAGGTAGCAAATGAAGGTCAAAGAAGAGAGTAATATCCGCAACGGGGCAGCAACGCCAGAACAAAATGTACAATCGTATGCCGCCGTTAACGGCTGATGGATTGTGGCTGTACAAGATTTTCGATCTCTTCCGGTATAAATGGGGAAGGATCTCCGCCGTTCACAATCACATCGCGCACAATGGAAGAAGAGACGGAAGCCAGGGAAGGGTTGGCAAGGATGAATATTGTTTCGATGTTACGGCTGAGCACCCTGTTGGTTTGAGAAACGGCGCGTTCAAACTCAAAATCACCGGAACTCCGGATCCCCCGCAATATGAATCCGGCTTGGTTCAATTCGCAAAAACTCACCGTGAGGCCGGAATAACTCCGCACTTCAATTTTTGGTTCAAATTCAAATATTTTCTGCAGCCAGGCGATTCTTTTTTCCAGCGGAAAGAGATAGTTTTTCTGTGAGTTGATGCCGATACCTATTATCATTTTATCGAATAGCGGTAACCCGCGATTGATGATATCAATATGTCCGATGGTAACCGGATCAAAGGATCCGGGAAAGACTGCTGTTTTTTTCATGATTTGATTTTGGCGTGCTGAAAATACTAATTCAATTGGTTATTCCGCCATACTTCAGGCAGTTACCATTAATTTTTTTCGGCTTACTGTAAGTAAGAAGAAGGTGCAAAAATGTGAAAATGTGTCTGCCCGTAATTTCGTACCTGTTTCAGTTCAGTGAATTGATCATACTTATGTCTTTGATCAGTTTCCAGGATAAACCAGCCTCCCTCTTTCAGAATATTTTTGCCGAGCACCCTCCCGGGCAGTTCATCAATATTGGTGAGTGGGTAAGGAGGACCGGCAAAAATAATATCAAACGTATCTTTATTGTATTCCAGGAATCTGAACACATCATTTTTCTGCACATCCAATGCATTCAGTTTCCATTCCTCCTTCATTTTTTTAATGAACTGCACCGCGCTACGGTCCTGATCTACGGCAACAATGCGTGGCGCACCCCTCGACGCAAATTCATAGCTGAGGCTGCCGGTGCCACTGAAAAGATCAAGGAAGCTCACGGCTGAGAAATCGAAATGATTATTCAGGATATTGAATAATCCTGTTTTGGCAAAATCAGTCGTTGGGCGTGTTGGAAGATTGTTGGGGGGAAAGAATTTTCTGCCGCCCAAAGTTCCGCTGATGACTCTCATGGGTTACAGGCAGAAAAGATTGAAGAAAAAATGAGCCGGCAATGGATAATCACTATTAAACCGCAGTCCGTCAAAAGGACGGGCAAATTCAACGTGGCGGATGTATTTTATGAGGAGCTGATACAGGGCGGATTCGCGCATGACTTCGCCCATAATGGTAAGTGGTACCAGCTCAGGATCCAGGCGCAGCTGCGTACAGGCAAAGAGGAGATGATACAGGAAATCTTCCGGCGACTGGTAATTGAAACTGTTACAGAAATGAAGTTTCCTTTCACGTACCAGGATAAGCTGGAAGGAGGAAGCCTGCACATATACATACAGGTTCTCCGTTTCATTGGTTTGATTAAGGGCAAGCAGCTGATTGATGAGCCCGGATAAGGAATGAGAGACTGAACTGTTGCTTTTTCCGGAACAGCGCTGAACGATTTCAGGAGCAAAGGCAAATAATAGCTGAATGTCGCCACCGGCAATGCTATCCGCGTAAACTTCCTGCTCTTCATCTACCGTGCAATTGGCTTTCAGAATTGTTCTTCTGGAATGCACACTATCATAAGCGGCAGGAACAAGCGTGAAGTTAGGAGAAAATACACCGGTACGTTTTATGGCAACTTCTTTTTGCAACCATGGATCAGACTCAAAAACAGTATCAATTGATTGGTGCCATTCAGTAACAGATGTGATACGCGAAAACTGATAAGGTTGAAGCAATACAACCCTTTTTGTATGGCTGTTTGCCACCAGGTAAACCAATTGGGAGGGAGCAATCAGCACATGTAACTGGCTATCGGCCGAGGAGATGGTAGCCACTTCAGGCAGTTCATACTTAGCCCCTGCAATTACCTTGTTGGGCGATAGTAGGTGATTCATGGTTGCCAAAAATACGGTTAAAAAGTTTTAACCGGCATATTGCAATGCAACTCGCATATTGCCATTCTAAACATGGTTTGGTTGCATGTCAACATCAGTTGGAGCGCTTATTAACAGTTTTTGATATGTGCATCAAATTTCGACTTGCCATGGAAGGCTCGCTTCGGATATTTGATGGTTAAGCGGATATAGGTAAGTGAAACCGGTAATATGCCTGTTCAAAAATGAACCTCACCTGCAAATAAAAAACTCAACCGGTGAAGGTTGAGTTTTGAAAAAGCTAATCAGTTTATACTACTTTGCCGCGTTGTTGACTGAACTTAGATAAGTATTCCAGTCAGTGTTCAGATAGTGGTTACCGGCAAAAAAAGTGAGTACGTTATTCATCATGTCAGCTTGCATGTAGCCGGGTACAATAGAAATCACCTGCAGTTTCTCATCCAGGAAAGTAGTGGTTGGATAACCACCGGAAGAGCTTAGGAAATTTGCGGCTACTCCGTTTATCCGCCTGCTTGGGTCAAAAGTGTAATCCTTGTTTTGAAAGGTGATGGTTTCTTTAGACTCGGCATTTAACTTAACCGCATAGAAGTTTTCATTCAGGTACTTAACAATGCGTGGATCTTTATAGGTAGTTGCATCCAGCTTTTTACACCAGCCGCACCAATCAGTGTAGATATCGATCAGGATTTTCTTCGGCTGAGTGGCATTGAGTTTTTCCGCTTCGGTGATTGACATCCATTTAACACTTTCAGACTGCGCATGGGCTGCAACCTGCGATACCAGGAGCATTCCTATAACAATCAATGGCAAGATGTTCTTTTTCATGAAAGTAAATTTTTGATGGAAACAATGAGAATCAAAAATGATTCCTATAAAACGGTTTAAAGATAATAAAGTTTGAAATAGCGACTACCGGTAGCAGTTGTTTTTGACTTAAATTGTCAGTATCACTTTATTTGTCCGGCAAGGCCGTGTTGGCAGGACGTTCATGGGCGCCCGGATCAGGCTGGAGGGTTCAATTCTAATCTGAATCATCGTCTGCAAAGAAGTGGAGCCGGCAGCTTGTAACAGGTAAGTAAATTTTCAAGCAGATGAGGATGAGTACGCCTGATTTTATGTAGATCCATTTTTTTTGAGTTGAATTAGAACAGCCGGCAGCGGCGCAACAAAGTGCTATTCTTCTTGTTTATCAGCCTGAAATTGACAACGGGCAAATTACATTTGCGTAGTTTTAATTCCTTGACCATAACTTATTTGTTATGACTGAACAAGACAGAGAGGGTAAGTAAATTTACAGATTATGAAAATGAAATTTGTGATTGCCGTAACAGGCGCAAGTGGGAGCATTTATGCGAAAGTGCTTTTTGATAAATTAATGTTATTGCAGGATCAGATTGCCGGCACAGGCGTCGTGATGAGCGATAATGCAAAGTTTGTATGGTCGTATGAATTAGGCGATATCCCGATTCCCGCCGGCCCGTTTCAATTTTACGGCAAACAGGACTTTACAGCGCCTTTTGCAAGCGGGTCTGCGGGATTCGATGCCATGATTATCTGCCCTTGCTCCATGGGCACGATGGGAAGAATTGCCGGTGGAATTTCTGATGATTTGGTTACCCGTGCTGCGGATGTGATGTTGAAAGAACGAAGGAAATTAATATTGGTGCTGCGAGACACCCCTTATAATCTTATTCAAATTAACAATATGAAGATCATTACAGAAGCAGGGGGTATCATCTGTCCTGCCACACCTTCTTTTTACTCCAAGCCTGCAAATTTCGAAGAGCTTGCCGCTACGGTGGTTGACCGTGCGCTGCAATTGTCCGGACTTGTTGTTGACGGTTATAAATGGGGTAATTAAACCCGCCATTGGTAGTTAAAATTCATCCACGCTAGCAGGCTTTCTGCAAGTTTTTTTTAGTTCCGTAGCTTCAGCTGCGTTACCTTTGCCCACTTGATCTGGCAGCGTCATTGTTGTGTTCGCCTCTTCCGGTTTCTTGTTCCGGTATGTCATTTAGCTGCGTGAAATCATTTAATCAAAAATTCAAGAGCATGCTTAAGCATTTTTTATGTTTTGTGTTTATCGGGGCAGTTTATTTTTGTAACGGTCAGGTACCTGCCATTCAATGGCAGAAGACCTATGGCAACAGCGGTAATGAAGTACTCCATAGCATCACTGCCACTGCCGACGGAAATTACCTCGTGATGGGCATTGCCGACGTAAATAGCGGTGATGTGTCCTGTAACCTCAAAGGCTTGCATGATGTGTGGGTGTATAAAATGTCACCTTCCGGAAATATTATCTGGCAAAAGTGTTTTGGCGGAAGCAAAGAAGAGGCTAATCCATACAATAAAATTATTGCGACGAGCGATGGAGGAAGCCTGTTTATCTCTGAATCATGGTCGAAGGACTTTGATGCGGTCGGTCATCATAAATACAGTGACGTACTCACTATTAAGCTCGATGCATCCGGCAATATTCAATGGAAGCATTCATTCGGAGGAAAAAAATATGATGTGCCGCGCGCATTGCTTGAATTACCCGGAAAACGCTATGTCATTGTTTCCCGCTCCACTTCCGCTGATGGCGATGTGCCGGCCAATATGGATCCGTTGAAGTTTGATGCCTGGGTTTTTATACTGAATAATAATGGAAACATTATTTCCAATCACGTGTATGGCGGAACCGGTGATGACGACCTGCACCAGGTGTTGCAAACTTCAGAAGGCCATCTTGTCCTTTTCGGATTGACTACCTCGCAGGATGGTGACCTTTCAGGGTTGAACACAAATGGCACTGATGGATGGCTGCTGAAGATTGATACTCTTGGCAATGTGCTGGACAGCAGGGTTTTCGGTCAGGCGAATAAGGAAGAGTTTTATGATGCGTTAAAAACAAATGATGGCGGCTATATGGCTTTCGGTGTCACGGAAGATCCGCAAGTGCCGGTCGAAAAAGGGTCCTATCATGGCGATGATGATTTTTGGGCCGTAAAACTTGACAACACTTTGAATGTTCAATGGCAGGGCGTTTACGGAGGAGCGGATCGTGAGACCTTAATGCAGGCGGCCATTGCGCCGGGCAACAGCGGTTTCTACCTGGCAGGCGGTACCTATTCTGATGACGGAGATGTTTCTAAGCCTTCCGGTAACGGCAATGATGAATATGTAATTAAGATTTCACCCGCGGGAACACTTCTGTGGGCCTTTACACATGGCGGCACTGAAAAGGATTACGCCAATAGTATTACTTCCACCGGTTTGGTGGTTGGTGTTGCTTATTCTACAGATGGTGATGTTCAAAATCCAAAGGGGAATGGTGACGGATGGATTTATAAGTTCAAAGACTCCAAAAATGGAATAGCCGCCAAAACAGGGGATAACCTGCAGGAAACAGAATCTGGCGCATCAGTATTTGCATTTCCGAATCCGGCAGCGGATGTGCTGACACTTCAGTTTCAGGAAGAGACTGCTCCCGTAACGATCCTGTTGTCAGATATCGCAGGAAGAATTGTGTACGAACGATCATCTGTTGAAATAAAGGATCGGTTAACCTATGAAATTCCTGTTGCGAAAATGCCGGCTGGAATTTATATGCTGAGCGTTGCCGGTGAAAGCCTTTTGTCGACACAAAAAATTGTACTGAGTCATTGACCTACAGCAGTAGCCGCACCCTGAAGAGTCACATACCGTTTTACGTCTGAATTACGCCAACATTGAATGCCTTGGTAACAGGCGCATGATTAGCCGCCTCAATGCTCATCGAAATTACTTTACGGGTATCGAGCGGATCAATGATTGCATCGATCCACAACCGGGCAGCTGCATAATAGGGCGATGTTTGACGGTCGTATCGTTGTTTTATCTCATCCAGCAATCTTGTTTCCTCTGCAGCTGTTATCACTTCACCTTTGGCTTTTAAGGAAGCAACCTGAATCTGCAGCAGTACATTGGCTGCCTGCGCACCACCCATAACAGCAATCTTGGCAGTGGGCCAGCCAACGATGATACGGGGATCATACGCTTTCCCGCACATGGCATAGTTGCCGGCTCCATAGCTGTTGCCGATGATAATTGTAATCTTAGGCACTACACTGTTGGCTACGGCATTTACCATTTTCGCTCCGTCTTTAATAATGCCGCCATGTTCAGATTTTGAACCGACCATAAAACCAGTAACGTCCTGCAGAAATACGAGGGGTATCTTTTTCTGATTGCAATTCATAATAAAGCGGGTTGCCTTATCAGCCGAATCAGAATAGATGACACCACCAAATTGCATTTCGCCTTTTTTATTCTTTACCACTTTTCGCTGATTGGCTACAATGCCAACGGCCCATCCATCTATGCGTGCATAGCAGCAGACGATAGATTTTCCATAACCTGCCTTGTATTCATCATACTCCGAATTATCCACCAGCCGTTCAATTACTTCATGCATGTCATACTGCTTGCTGCTGTCGGTAGGTAATATTCCATACAGGTCTTTTTCATTTTCTTTCGGCGGAGAGGAGGTTGTACGGTTAAAGCCGGCTTTCTCATAATCACCCAGCTTGTCTATTAGACTTCTGATACGGTCAAGGCATGCCTGATCATTGTCGCATTTATAATCGGTAACACCTGAAATTTCAGCATGCGTAGTTGCGCCGCCTAATGTTTCCTGGTCCACATCTTCGCCGATTGCAGCCTTTACGAGGAAGGGGCCGGCCAGAAATATAGATCCTGTCTTATCAACAATCATTGCTTCGTCGCTCATGATCGGAAGGTAAGCGCCGCCGGCTACACAACTTCCCATTACCGCTGCAATCTGTGTGATGCCCATGGAACTCATCAGTGCATTGTTCCGGAAGATTCTTCCGAAGTGTTCCTTATCAGGGAAAATCTCATCCTGCATCGGAAGAAATACGCCGGCACTATCCACGAGGTAGATCACCGGCAGCCTGTTTTCCATAGCAATTTCCTGTGCACGTAAATTTTTCTTGGCGGAGACAGGAAACCAGGCCCCGGCTTTCACGGTGGCATCATTGGCCACGATGAGGCATTGTCTTCCTGATACATAGCCGATAACTACAACAACGCCGCCGGCCGGACAGCCACCTTGTTCCTCATACATTTCGTATCCTGCAAAGGCGCCGATCTCCAATACAGGTTTCTCCTTATCCAGCAGGTAGCTAATACGTTCACGGGCAGTCAGCTTTCCTTTTTCATGCTGCTTTTCAATGTTCTTCTTTCCGCCGCCTGATTTTATCTTATCGAGCCTCGACCGTACCTCGCTTAAAAGCAAGAGGTTTTGATCTTCGTTTTTGTTGAATTGTAAATCCGACTTTTCCATAACTGACAAAAATAGGAAAGGAATTCCCGATGCGGAAGAATAGATTATTGGCAGTGACCGGACTGTCACCCGGAAAACCTGCAATAGCATATAATGAAGAGTACCTAAAACGAACCTGCCAACCATTCATTAGTTAAGCAGGACATGAAGATCAGTGGCACATAAGCCTGAATATAGATCGGAAGTTAAGCAGGCTATTACATCCTCCACCTACCAACTGCTGTGGAAACTGAACGCATGAAGTAATCCGATAGAATGAGAACATCCTGCAATTCAGCCGGCATTTTCAATCTGCGTATTCCGTTTCTCTACAAGAAGGAATAGCGAAATGCTTTCTCTTTTTTTCAATGAAAATAATTCACAAGTAATAAGCCTCCCTGTGTCTTTGTCGAAGGCAACTGTGTTTTAAACTGCAATATGAAAGTGCATAGCTGGACTAAGATTCTATGAATACCATAAAATGTGTCCTTCCATTTCGGGAAATTGGTTTTTAAGGCTTGGACGAAAGCGCTGAAAAAACAACTAATCTCGCTACTTTTGCACTTCTTACATTGTAAAATAAGCTGATTCATGGGAAGAATATTTGAAACACGTAAGCATAAGATCTATGCGCGCATGGATAAAATGGCGAAGGCTTTCACCAAGGTTGGAAAAGAGGTGGCCATTGCTGTAAAAGAAGGAGGACCGGATCCGAATAACAATGCGCGGCTGAGAGCGGCTATTCAGAATGCCAAAGGCGTGAACATGCCAAAAGACAGGGTGGATGCCGCCATCAAAAGGGCCGTTTCGAAAGATGCCAGCAACTATGAAGAAGTAACGTATGAAGGTTATGGTCCGCATGGCGTGGCCATAATTGTTGATTGCGCGACTGACAATACCACACGAACGGTTGCCAATGTGAGGATGCATTTTTCAAAAGGTAACGGAAACCTGGGAACAAGCAACTCGGTGCAATTCCTGTTTGAGCGAAAGGGAGTATTTAAGATTGCCCGTGAAGGCGTCAATCTCGATGAACTGGAACTCGACCTGATTGATTTTGGCGCTGAAGATATCGATGCGGATGAAAATGAAATCTATATCTACACGCGTTTTGCCGATTTCGGCTCGATGCAAAAGGGGCTGGAGTCAAAGAACATTGTTCCTATCAGCAGTGAGAAACAATGGATTCCCCTGACCACGAAAGAAGTGACGGAGGCTGAAGCGGAGGATGTATCCAAACTGATTGGAATGCTGGAAGATGATGATGATGTTTTGGCAGTTTATCACACCATGGCCTAAACGGTCATTGGTCTTTAGTATTCAGCTGGCTGTTAAATGTTGATTGGCTGTAAGCACAGACAGAAATCTTATGAAATATGCTGCACATCGATGATGACATCACAAGGGCATCTACCTTACCTGTTTCATTTTATACAGACAAGGAATATTTCGAACTGGCGAAGGAGAAAATTTTTGCACGAAGCTGGCAGTTAGCCGGTACGCTGGATGATGTAAAGACGCCGGGGCAGGTTCATCCCTTCACCCTGTTGCCGGGCTGCCTGGATGAGCCATTGCTCCTTACACGCGACGCGGATGATCAGTTGCATTGTATGTCGAATGTTTGTACGCACCGGGGGAATCTTATTTGCGAACATGGTGGCATAGAAAAAAATCTCCGGTGCCGTTATCATGGAAGAAGATTCAACCTGGATGGCAAGTTTACGGGAATGCCGGAGTTTGAACAGGTGAAGAATTTTCCATCAGCAAAAGACGATCTTCGGCCGGTTGCTTTTGAAACCTGGGGAGGGTATCTTTTTGCTTCTCTTTTCCCGGCCTTTTCATTCACGGATGCCTTTGGTGAGATGGTGAACCGGATTCCATGGCTTAACCCGTCCCATTATTGCTTCAGTGCTCATCATTCAAAGGATTACCTGGTGAATGCCAACTGGGCTTTGTATTGTGAAAACTACCTGGAAGGATTTCATATTCCATTTGTGCATGCATCCCTCAACCAGGTGCTTGATTATGGTAAGTATGCTTATGAAATTTATCAGTATTCTAACCTCCAGCTGGGCTATGCAAAGGCCGGGGAAGAAACATTCCGTATTCCGGAGCATTCACCGGACCATGGAAAACATATTGCGGCTTACTATTACTGGGTGTTCCCCAATATGATGTTCAATTTTTATCCGTGGGGCCTCTCGGTGAACATCGTGAAACCGCTTGCTCCGGCGCAATCGAAGGTTTCTTTTCTGACTTATATTGCCGACCAGGAAAAATTTGAGCGAGGCGTAGCAGCAATGACGGACCGTGTAGAACGCGAGGATGAAGCGATAGTAGAAAATGTGCAGCGAGGCGTTCGTTCCCGGCTGTATGACAGTGGCCGTTATTCGCCAACAAAGGAAAGGGGCACGCATCATTTTCATCAGCTCATTGCGAGGTTTATGCAATAAATTATTTCCCTCTTTTATTTCTGGTACCAACTAATCCCTTATTTCTGTTATGAAGGATTAGGCAGGAATTGCTTTATAGGAACCGCACTTACCGTAGTAAGGAAATCAATCCTTTGCTATATTTGTTACCTCAATAAATGATCTTAACATGCAAAAAAGATTGATAAAGGGCGAGAAAAAATTGTTTGGTGTTTGTAGTGGCATCGGTAACTACTTCGATATTGATCCAACCATTGTCCGCGTACTGTTTGTTTTTGGATTCCTGGCTTTTGGCTCAGGCCTGCTGCTGTATTTAATCCTTGCTATAGCCATGCCTGACAAATAAGTTGTTGACATTTGTTGTTCCTGCTGCTTATTCATCTTTCCCACCTGTTCCACACATTGTAATTTTTATTTTTTCGAAGTGTTACGTGAAGTTCGGCCAGTAAGAAAACGTATAGTATTGTACCTTCAATGTTGGCCTTTTTTATCAACTTTAATTCATCAAAAAAATCACCATGCAACACTTCTGCAAATTTCTTATCCTGTTAAGTTTCATAAGCTCCATCACAACCGCTCAACCATGTTCTGATCTCTTTATCTCTGAATATGTGGAAGGTAGCTCCAATAATAAGGCAATAGAAATCTATAATCCCACCACGGCAGCGGTTCAGTTGGATGGATACCAGTTACTCCTGTTCTCAAACGGGACAGATGTGGCCTCCTTCCAATTCAAGTTGCATGGTACGTTGGCCAGTCATGATGTTTATGTAATTGTAAATCCGCAGGCCGATGCTACGCTGTTGCTGCCCCTTGCCGACACCACTAATATTGTCTGCAACTGGAATGGTAATGATGCCATCTTGCTGGTTAACAACAATGCAGGTGACACAATTGATGGTATTGGTGTAGTGGGTGAAGATCCGGGATCGGAATGGCTTGTATCCGGTGGTTCAACAAAAGATCATACGCTGGTGCGGACCGTGGAAACGCAGGAGGGAACATTGGATTGGGTGGCTGGCAGTCAGCAATGGTATGGTTATGCGCAGAATGACTTTTCACTTTTGGGCGCGCATGATGTGAATACTTGTCCTGTGGCTAATCCCCAGCTATCAATTTCTGCTGACAGCACTTCGGTTCCTGAAAATGCGGGAACATTTTTCGTTAAGATCAATATTCTTAATCCGAATACCAATGCCACTTCCTGCCAGGTGAAGATAACAGGCGGTTCCGCCGTTCAGGGCACAGATTATACCTATACTGATCAGACGGTAACATTTCCGGCCGGCAGCGGAGATCCTGTTTTTGTATCAGTAGCTGTCACGAACGACGGTATTTCAGAGCCGGATGAAACTATTGAATTTTCATTGCAGAATCCGACAAACGGTGCAACGTTTAGTTCTTCAGTGCTTACATTAAATATTATTGATGATGATGGGTTGGGCATACCAGCATCCCATCTCTAAGCGTTCTGGCTCTTATCCTAATCCTGTTGAAAATATCCTGCACATTGAATTCCGCTGCCATCCGGTGAAATTTCAATACTGAATTTGCTGGGAGAGCGGGTGCTGTGGCATACTTTCAATGACAGGCAATGGGACGTGGACATGGAGCAATTTCAGCCGGAATTTATTTTCTGAAAATCAGCAGTGGTGCTTCAGTACTGGTGCAGCAGCTGGTGAAGAAATAAAGGGAAGTTGATACTGAGCAGTAACTGAAAAAAATCAGGGAGTGGATTCGCTGATCTTTTTCACCAGCACTTTGTCCACTCTTTTACCATCCATATCCATCACTTCAAAATAGTATTCCCTGAAAATAAAGCTGTCGGCTTCTTTTGGTATTCTGCCCAGGTGATGCATCATAAAGCCACCCAGTGTATTATAATTCCCGGCCTCTTCATCGGATAGATCCTGGATGTTGAGTGTTTCACTCCAGTCATGTGTCTGCATCATACCATCAATCAGCCATGAACCGTCTGCGCGTTTTACTGCTTCTTCCTGCACCTGTTGATTCGTGACGCGGATATTTCCAAAAATAGATTCCACCACATCATGCAAGGTTACAATGCCTTCGAGTGATCCATACTCATTCACTACCAGGCTGACATGGTTACCGGTATTACGGAAGTTTTCCAGCAGTTCCAGCGCCGGCATTGACTCCGGCACATATAATGGCTGTGTAATAAGATCCGATAAATCCCAGGGTTGATGCTTGCTGATCTGTATCAGGATGTCTTTGATGGAAGCGATGCCGATTATGTTATCCAGGTTTTTTTTGCAGACAGGAAAATTAGTATGTACACTTTGTTCTATCAGCTTGTGTATATCCTCCAGTGATGCTTCGCTGTCGATCCAAACAATATCATTGCGGTGCGTCATCAGGGTGCTGGCATTGCGGTCGGCCGTCCGGAAAATGCTTCGCATCATATCCGATTCCTGCTGTTCGAGCACACCGTATTGCCTTCCTTGTTCAATCAGGTGTTTGAGTTCGTCTTCCGTGACCGGTGGTTCATTCGTGCTTTTATTAAGCCGGATGATCCGCAAAATGAATTTGGTTGAAATGCTCAATAGCCAGATGAACGGCGAAGCGACATAATATAATAACTGCATCAGCGGCGCCAGTGCGATGGCTATCGGTTCCGGCCTTGTCATGCCGATCGTCTTGGGCACAAGCTCTCCTAAAACAAGCGTGAGAAATGTGGTGGTAACGATGGTGACCACAAATCCAAGCACATTGGCATATTTGCCCATCCATTCAATTTGAGAGAAGTCTGATGAAAGCCGGTCAGCGACTTCTGTGCCGCCATAAGCACCGGCAATAATACTCACCGCCGTCATGCCAATCTGTACGGTTGGAAGAAAGCGGTGTGGATCTTTGGCCAGGTTGTAAGCTATTTTAGCCCGCCAGTTTCCATGCTTTGCCAGTTTTTCGAGCCGTAGTTTTCGCGAAGAGATCAGTGCCACTTCAGCCATGGCAAACAGGCCATTGAAAATAGTGAGGAACAGTATGATCAGGTATTCCATAGGATTGTACTGTGCAGTTGGGTGCGAAGTACGAATTTTTTGCGGAGGAAAAGGATTTAACGCGGATTTTTCAATTAAAAAATTCAGCTATGTTTAGATGAAAAGGTGCAGTTGGTAATCTGCTGTGTCCAAAAAATAAAATGCTTTGCAAACCTCCAGGAGTTCTTTTTCGGGATACCGCCTGCAGAAAAGCAGGAGCAGAGCATGGGAAGTTTTATTTCACCAGGGCAGCAGCGTAAAGCGCAGCAAATACAATCCGCCATTCAGCATCAGAAGCACGCACTAATTATAGAGTTTCATCAATCGTCAATCACCTTAGACAACGTGCAACTGCTGCCTCCTACACTCAGTGAGATCTGTGACCTGCTGTTGAGTAATTCATGCGTGATGGAGGAGTAGAGTTCATTGAAGCGTAAAACCAAATCGGGATTTTGCGCTTCGCCGTTTACCACAAAGGAATTTAATGAGAAAGTGAATTGCAGATTCACTGAGTCCTTGATAATATGTTCACTGATCAGTGCTTTTAAAAAAGCCTTGATCCATGCATCTTCGCCATCAAAGGTGCAATAGTTGGAGGTATAGGTTCGGATGCGAATGGGTGTCGTGTCGGTTTCCTGATTTTCCAATGCGAAATCTTTACTGGAGGATTGACCATTTGTTTCGACAGTGTTTTTATTGGCCCTGCCAGCCGGATGAAGCAAAGAAGCAGTTTTCTTTACATCAGAAAAAATCACCGGTTTGTATTCTTTTGCCGGATCATCTTCTTTAGTACTGAGATTTTTCTTTTTCTTCTCAGGGATACTTTTCTTTTCAGGTGTTTGCGTTGTTGTGGTCTGTTGCTGAACAGCGGGTGTAGGCGTTTTAATCGGAGTATTCACTTTCACTGGCTGCGGGGAGGTAATCAGCAAGATTGCTGCAAGGGTGGAAATGGTGATGGTAGCCATCAGCATGTTGGTAAAATTCAACCAACTGCGCAGGCTGAATGTATCACCGGTTGATTGTACGGGTTGTTGCAATACAAATTGCCGGATTTGTTCAAAATCCACTTCCAGCGGTGCTTGCCTGATGGCTGAAAAAGTTTTATCGATTTCCGTTTTGCGCATGTGTTCAGAGAAAGATGGTAAAAAGCACTTTTGTTTTCAGAACCGAATGGATGGCCGGCCTTTCATCACTCAACAGATCTTTCAGTTTCTGCCGGGCGCGGCTCAGCCTCGTTTTGACCGCGCCTTCCGTGGTTCGTTGCATCTCACTGATTTCTCGGATACTGAATCCGTTCACTTCAAAAAGAATTACAGCCTCATTTTCTTTTACACGTAGTAGATTCAGTGCCTTATAGATAAATTGCACATCCATGGCCACTTCAGGATTGCCGAGTTTGCTCTCTAATCTCAATACTGTCTTCTCATCATACCCAGCCTTGAATTTCTGTCGCCGCAACAGGTTTTTCACAATGTTATTGGCAACACCAATCATATAAGGCAATAATTTGCTTTTATCATTTATCCTTTCATAGTGTTGTAAGGTGGCGAGGATGGAATCCTGCACCAGGTCTTCCGTTTCCATTAGTCCATAAGCACTACTGCTGCAATAACGGGTGAATCGTTCGTGCACGGGTTCATAACGCAGTAAGAAGTCCTGTTGGTTTTCAGCAGTCATCTCCGAAACATCAGATAATCGTTGGTAGTATGTAACCTCAGTAAAAAAAAGGTTACAACGGTTGCTTCATCATTTTCTTGCAGCAGGAATATGACAATCAACACGGTTTTTTAAACTCGTATTTGTAGTTTAACGCAGTAACGGGTTTAATGGGTTAAGCTGATCAATTTGGGGTTGGATGATAAATTCCCTCGAGTTCCGCTTGCTCCCCGAAAGGGCTTACAACTTAGATATGGCGGTACAAGTAAGTTAATCAGGTTGCATTAAATCTAAAAGGAGCATCATAATTTGTTAAGTGCCCCAGGCGGGAATCGAACCCGCACCGCCGTTGCGGGCGACAGGATTTTAAGTCCTGCGTGTCTACCAGTTCCACCACCAGGGCAATGAGAATTCGATGATGCCAGAGCACATCAAAAAAGTGGATAACCTTAGAAGCAATGAACAAAAGGTAAACGAAGCAATATCGGGCTATCGAACATCATCCAATAGCTGCTCCCAATAGGCAACTGCGCTCGAATGAGCGGGAGACGAGACTCGAACTCGCGACCCCAACCTTGGCAAGGTTGTGCTCTACCAACTGAGCTACTCCCGCTTGTTTGAATAATTTGAAGTGATTGAACAGTACCTTGATTCGCGCTGTCCTGATCCCTTCTCGAATTCCAACGGAGCGCAAATATAAACAAATCAGAAAGGGAAAAACAAATTGTGATTCGGGCTTTTTTATGACAGGAAGGGATCAAATCATTTTTCAAGGGAGAATTCATAATGTTTCTAAAGCGAAAATGAAAAGGATTCTGTTGAAGCCTGATAGGTGAAGGGCGATTACTGTGCTGAATTTCGGGTAAATTGCAGGTATGAAATTCGTTTTTACCCATAGCAGGGTTGGTTTATTGCTGGTGATGTTGCTTCGCTTTTCCTGCCAGCTTGTTTTTGCGCAATACACCGGTCTGGTTTGCAATTCAGGTAATTGCCTGACCGGTGATGACTGGTACCTGGTGAGTGACAGCAATGTGATCAGTGAAGATTTTGTCGGTGTTTTCCCGGGAATGGCATTTGAAAACGCCGCTGCCACAAATCTTATCAGTATCAAAAACATACCGATGGCGGTGTATGGCAAGGACAAAATGTATGATGCCGGATCGGAGAAGACTTTTTATATAGACCTCTGTTTTCCAAAAAACTTTTACTCCG
>JBGAWA010000051.1:0-29399 GCA_044227805.1 Chitinophagales bacterium
CGTTGTTTCATCTGAAGTAGAGTATCCCCTGATAACTTCCACGAGTTTCATTACCGGCACGGGGTTCATGAAATGCATGCCTATCACCTTATCCGGTCGGCCAGTGGCGGAAGCAATTTTTGTGATCGATATGGACGATGTATTGGAAGCCAGAATAGCTGATGGCTTGGCATGTTGGTCCAGCTCACGGAAGATCTTCAGCTTGAGATCTATGTTTTCTGTAGCCGCCTCCACGATGAGATCAGCATCCTCAATGCCGCTGGAAATGACAGTGTTTGTTGAAATATTTGAGAGCGTATCATTTTTGTGCTGCAGGGTAATAGACTGTTTAGCAACCATCCTGTCCAGGTTCTTTGCTATGGTATCCAGTGCTTTCTCCAAAGCAGGTTGAGAAACATCCACCAGGCAAACAGAAAATCCTTTCATAGCAAACACATGGCAAATACCATTGCCCATCGTTCCGGCTCCAATCACTGCAATTTTATTCATTTGATCTTAATTTTTCAGTTTATGACAATTTTCACGGTAGCAAGCCTGTGCTGTTTGAAATCCGTTCGGCAAACAATATAAGGTCCGGCAGGCCATCCGCTAACATCAATGACGCGATTGTTCTTTTTAGAGAAAAGTTGTTCACGATAAACGACATGCCCGTAAAGATTATAAATTTCAAGAAAATCATTTTCATCGGCTGACTGGGTATAAACAGTCAGCGTGCCATCCGCCGGAACCGGATACACCAACAACTGCTCTTCACCTGTGGCGGGCGGCGTGGGAGGTGTTGATAGCAGCAAACATGGTTCAGCCGGAGGCGCAGCCATTGAATCTACTTTATCATAATCATAAATGCCCAAGGCATATTCTCCTTCTTCAGCATGGTTAACTATGAAGAACCCGCGTTTATCTGAATGAGAGCCTGAAAAATTCTGGGTTACATCTGTCAGAATTTTCCAATCATATCTTGCCGATGACCGGAACAGCACTACGAGACTGTCTTCCGTATTTGTTATCAGTGTATTATCAAGATAGCCCCCCGAACTGGAGGTGCTGCCATTGTACTGTATGGTGGCTGTTGCATCAAACCCTGTGGGTATCAATCCGTCCATTTTCCAATAGTGATAATCTGAAATGTGCAGCCCCTGAACAGGAATCTTAAAAGCATCCGGTGCCACATAATTGTGCTCCACCCTGATAAAAGCAGAATCCGGCAGTGCTGATACAGTAAGCGTGATACCACCATTACCGAAGTCGTAAACGCCCGTTTGTTTAATCGTCTTCATACCAGCGGTGATGGCGTCTGATATTTTTTCTGAAAGATCAAGGCCTGCATATACAGGGCTTATAGGTAAAATAGTTGAGTAGATGCCACACTGCCCGTTCATCACGATATCCTCCACAGCGGTATTCCAGTATTTATCTTTAAATGTGATCTCGAGCGGAACCTGCTTATAGTAGTGTGGCGCATGATCCAGCTTTTGTTTGATAAATACATTCACCGCAAATTGACTCTGCCAAGGCGATACTTGTATTGAATCGATTGAAAACTGCGGAAACCCCGGATTGAAAATCCAGTCATTAAAAAAATCGGAGAGATCGATCCCTGAACAACCGGAAAGAAAGTCGCGGAGATCTTCACTCGATGCATCGGCAAAGGCATAAGCTGACAGGTAGTTGGTAACACAATGAAAAAATAATGAGTCGCCCAGGTAACCTCGAAGCGTATGCACCATATCAGCGCCCTTCTCATATACCGTTGTGCCATAGGTATAATCGTGCGAGATGCCTGAAACAGGGAGGTATTGACCATCACCAATCGGAGTATGGGCAAAGTGCACTACCTGTGCATGGTTATTGGCGATCGAAAGGTCATATTCCGTCTTTCCATAAACATGTTCAATAAACAACCGTTCACAATAAGCGGCCCATCCTTCATTGAGCCACATATCTTCCTGCGTTCTGCAGGTTACCAGGTCACCAAACCAGTGATGAGACAATTCATGCACATAAAAATCCTCCCAGTCGAGGTTGCCGTTGGCCATAAAAACCGGGTAAGCAATATTCGTCGCATGTTCCATTGCTCCGCTTGAAAAAGGCACCAGGGAATAGCCCACCTTATTCCATCGGTAGGGCCCAAATGAATTTTCGAATACCGACAAGGCATCCATAATGTGCACAAAAGAATTTTTCATCTTGGTTGTATCGGCTGCGATGGCACCCAGCATAACCTCTATTGTGTCTGCAATGCCTTCATATTGAAGATAGGCGGGTTTATAGTTTCCCACCGCAACACAGGCAAGATAGCTTGGAATGGTTTCCATCATCTCCCAGTTCCAGGTGATGGTGCCATTACCATTATTCACCGATTCAGTAAGCGCACCGTTACACAATGCCATTTTTGTATCGTCAGTTGTGATCGAAAAATGAAAAGTGCTGCGTTCCACAAAATTGTCGAAACAGGGGAACCACGCACGGCCAAAAACATGCGGGTCGGCACCAAAACCGACTCCGAGGTTATAGGCATAGTCTCCTGTAAAATAGAAACCTCCCCAGCCGGTGGCATCCATTGCCGGAACGCCATGATAATAAACCGTAATAACTGATGAATCGCCGGGATTCAGCGGGCTGAGCAGATGAACTCTCAGCAAAAGGTTATCGGTATAGGTGAAGGTGAGCAGCTGATTGCTTTGGGTAATAGAATCAACTGTAAAGCCAAGCAGATCCAGATCAATAGATGTAAAATCTGCCATTTTCGGCTGGAAAGTGATGCTGCAATTTCCCCCGATAATCTTATTTTCAAAATCTGTTATCGTGAGCCGGATATGATAATCCACTATATCAGCTGAATCACTCCTTGTGTTCTCAGCACGAATATCCGTTACCTTGCCGGATACCCCATTTTCAAAAAATGTCGCGAGTGACCGTTTGCTTCCAACAGGTGATAATTCCTGGGCCAATGTTCGCATGGAAAATATTGCAGAGATGCTCATTGCCATGACTAAAGAAAAAACACGTGTTCCCTTCATTTCTAAAAAATAATGGTAGCAGACGGATGAAGAAATCTATTGCGGCAGCTATTAATACTGTTCATTTTCGTTTGGGAAATCTTCCATCTTCACATCATCAATATATTTAGTCACGGCGCCTTTTATTTCGTCGTACAGATTCAGATACCGTCGTAAAAAGCGCGGTTTAAATTCCTTATTAATACCTAACATGTCATGAATGACCAATACCTGCCCATCCACTTTATTGCCGGCGCCAATGCCAATGATGGGAATTTTTACATCGGCAGCAACAGCAGCAGCTAAAGTTGCCGGTATTTTTTCCAGCACAATAGAGAAGCAACCGGCCTGCTCCAGCAAGAGGGCATCTTCCCGTAATCGTTGCGCTTCCGTTTCTTCCTGCGCACGCACCACATAGGTACCAAACTTATAAATCGATTGCGGTGTAAGTCCTAAATGACCCATGACGGGCACACCGGCGGAGACAATTCGTTCCACGGAGTCTTTTACTTCCCTGCCGCCTTCCAGTTTCACTGCATGAGCGCCGGATTCCTTCATAATACGGATAGCGGAAATAAGCGCTTCCTTACTATTTCCCTGGTATGAACCGAAGGGCAGATCTACCACGACCAAGGCCCGGCTGATGCCGCGCACCACGGAAGATGCATGGTAAATCATCTGATCCAGCGTAATGGGCAAGGTGGTTTCATGACCGGCCATTACGTTCGACGCCGAATCACCGACCAGTATCACATCAATACCGGCGGCATCCACAATCTTGGCGAATGAATAATCATAGGCAGTCAGCATCGAGATTTTGACGCCTTCCTCCTTCATCTCACGCAGGGTGTGTGTGGTAATTTTTTTTGCACTCCTGAAATCTGTCATATGGTTATGGTATGGTGTAAGCTGCAATAATGAATGCAAGGTATGAATTGCATGGTTTTTTTAATGCCGCGCTAATTCCGGTTCAGGTTAGATCAATGATTTATATTGCCAACACAGCCTGCATAAACACATTGGCAAATACCGGCTCGTAATACTTACTTAATGTTGCATTACAGCCAAATAAAATCCATATTTGCCTGCAACAGCATAATTTGGAAGCAACAAATCCCATATCGATTACCGAAGATGTACTGGTCTCCCGCCTGTTTAAAAAAGACCAGCTTGCTTTTTCCTATCTCTATGACAATTATGCACCTGCCCTAAATGGTGTCATCTACCGGATTGTGCAGGATGAGTCGGCTTCGGAAGATGTATTGCAGGAAACCTTTCTGAAGATTTGGAATAACTTTTCTCAGTACGATAAGACGAAGGGTAAGTTGTTTACCTGGATTGTAAATATCGCCCGAAATCTGGCCATCGATTATACCCGCTCTAAAAGTTTCAGGAATCAGCAAAAAAACCTTGAAGTTGATAAAATCGTAGGTTTCATCGACTCCAGGAGAAGTGCTTTTTTCAATCCCGATCAGATCGGGTTAAAAGGCATGCTCAATAAACTCAAACCCGAACAGCGCGAGATTCTTGATCTCGTTTATTTCAACGGTTATACACAGGCAGAAGTGGCCGGTCAATTGGGAATACCTTTAGGAACAGTCAAGACAAAAATCAGAATGGCGTTAATACAATTGAGATCTATTGTTTAAATAAGTGAATACACAAGATTACATATCGTCCGGAGTGCTCGACCTGTATGTCACAGGTCTGTTATCCATTGAAGAAATGAGAGATGTGGAGTTGAAGGCTTGTCAGCATGTGGAGGTAAAAACGGAATTACTTTCCCTGCAAACTGCACTTGAACAGTTTGCGTTCCGGTATGCATTGAACCCGCGGCCGGAAGCCAAGGAAAGGATCATGCAGGCGATTCTTCAAAAAAATGAAACTGTAGTCAGATCATCCAATGATTCAAGATTAACGGATCAACAGCATCCCGCCCAGGAAACCATTGTGAAGCCAATTACACCCTCATTTTCTGCGCTTTCAAAACTGATGGTGGCGGCAGGTATCGCTTTGCTGGCAGTCTCCAGTGGTGTCGCCTATTATTATCAGCGTCAATTCAGTCATGCTGCTGAACAGGTGGCACAACTGGAAAAGCAGCAGTCCGGCATCTTGAAACAGGTTGATGCATTGCAGGCTATTTTGGATAAAAACACAGAAAGAGTGAACATGCTGACTGATGTAAACACCGTGCGTGTAACGATGAAAGGTACAGCAAAATCACCGGCGAGTATGGCATTTGTTTATTGGAATACTGCATCAAAAGCCGTCTTTCTTGATATTAAAACATTACCCCCCGCTGCGGCAAACCAACAATACCAATTGTGGTTTATTGATCCGGCGGCAGGCCCGGTAAGTGCCGGAGTCTTTGACTTAAAGACGGGTGAAATCATGCAGATGACCAATGCTGTTGCAGCCGCTGCATTTGCAGTTACACTCGAACCATTTGGCGGCAGCAGTAACCCAACCATGGATCAGTTGTATATTATTGGTACGGTTGAGTCCTGAATCAGATTTTACAGCCGTGGCCAGTTGCAGCTTGCTCCTTGAAAATAAATACCCTACTCCGTTACTACTTAAATCGTGCTGATGTATTCCGCTGAAGAGCAAAAAAAACTGATTGTACGCACCACGGAATTGCTGAAAAAGGCTTCTGCCAGACTGCCGGATAAGGAGGCAGACCTTGTGGTGATAGATGACCTGCGGCAAGTGATCCGTTATCACGAATGGCGTTATTATGTTTTGTCGGAGCCTGTGTTGGCCGATGCTGAATACGATCAGTTGTACACACTCTTAAAAAAACTGGAAGAAAAATTTCCGGACACTATAACACCCGACTCACCGACACAACGTGTTTCGCTTGATCTCACCAAAGAATTCCCGGAGGTGCAGCACCTGGTTCCAATGCTGTCACTCGATAATTCCCACGATGCGGAAGATCTGCGCGACTGGGATAAGAGGGTGCGCGACCTGACTGGTGAAAGTGAGATAGCATATTGTATAGAACCAAAATTCGACGGTGCCGGCATTTCGATTGTTTACGAAAACGATCGCATGCTGAGAGGGGCCACAAGGGGAGACGGGTCTGTTGGAGAAGACATCACGAATAATATTAAAACACTGCGTTCCATTCCGCTTACCGCTGCCTTTTCAAACTATAGTGTTCATAAAATTGAAATCCGGGGCGAGGCACTGATCAATAAAGATTCATTCAAAAAACTGAACACGAAGCGGCTGGAAGAGAATCTGCCTCCGCTTGCCAATGCCCGCAATGCGGCATCCGGCGGATTGCGGCAGCAGGATCCTAAAGATGTGGCGGATAGAAAACTGGAAGCGTTTTTATACCATATCAGTTTTGCAGAAGATTCCCATGAAAAAAATTTATTGGGAACAACGCTTACCAGTCATGCCGGTAACATTTACATGTTGCACACACTGGGATTCAAAACTCCACAAAGCGAGTTAAAAAAAGTAACCGGTATTGATGCGGTAATTGATGTATGCAAAGATTTTGAAAAGAGAAGAGAAACACTGGCATACGAAATTGACGGCCTGGTCATAAAAGTGAACGAGCTCAGCCTGCAAAAAAAATGCGGATATACGGCACATCATCCGCGTTGGGCGATTGCCTTTAAATTCGCCGCAAAGCAGGCGACTACCGTGCTGAAAAAAGTGGATTTCCAGGTTGGACGAACAGGTGCCATTACGCCAGTCGCTAAACTGGAGCCTGTTGAACTTGCAGGGGTGACGATCTCCAGTATCTCGATGTTTAATGAGGATTTTATTCATGAAAAAGACATTCGCCTTGGTGACCGCGTATTGATTGAGCGTGCGGGCGAAGTAATTCCTTACATCGTAATGTCGGTGAAGGAAGGAAGAACAGGTAAAGAACAGCAGATCGCCTTTCCGACACATTGCCCATCATGCCATGAACGATTGTTTAAACCGGAAGAAGAAGTAAACTGGAGATGTGTAAATATCAATTGCCCGGCACAGGTGGCTGAACGGCTGATTCATTTTGTCTCGAAAGATGCGATGGACATTAAAGGGCTGGGTGCCGCCACTATTCAGGAGTTTGTGGAGGAAGGCCTCCTGCAATCAATACCTGACATCTATCGACTCGACTTTGAACGGATCCGTAAGTTGGAAGGATGGAAAGATAAATCCGTCGCTAATCTCAGGAGTGGTATTGAGGCTTCAAAGAAACAGCCGTTACACAGAGTTTTATTTGGAATTGGTATTCGCTTTATCGGTGAAACCACGGCTAAAAAGTTGTCGGAGCAACTGCATGACCTCACCGATCTTAAAGACTGGACACAGGAACAACTGATGAGCATGGAAGACATCGGGCCAAAAGTGGCAACTAGTGTGTATGATTTCTTTCATTCGTCGGAGAACCTCAGCATGATAGAAGAATTGCGCAAGGCAGGCGTAAACCTCGTCTATGAGAAAAGGAAGCAATCTGCAGAAGGAGCGCTGGCTGGCAAAACTTTTCTTTTTACCGGCACCTTAAACATGAAACGTGCAGATGCAGAAAAAATAGTGGAAGAAAAAGGCGGAACTATCTTAGGCAGTGTAAGTGCCAGGTTAAATTATCTCGTAGTGGGTGAAGATGCCGGATCAAAACTGGAAAAAGCGCAAAAACTTGGATCTGTTTCAATTCTCTCGGAAGAAGAATTTATGAAAATGATGAGTACCATTTAAAAATGCAAAGCTTTAGGAAAGACTACCTTGGACACCAAAACAACCGGTGAATACCAAAAAATTGAATATCGAGTAAACTATCTCTTTGACTAAATCGCTGAAAATTTGCAGTATTTTTACGGTAAATTTATTAGTTGAACCCAGCTGATCAAACTTATCAGCAGGCAATGTTAAACCACCATTTTTATGAGCACAAAAACAATATTATCCGGAATGTCAGCAATAATAATGCTTGCCTTCCTTTGTAATACACGTAAAAACCGGCTCCTGTAGTCGACAAAGAACAAATCAAAAAAGAAATTCAAGACAAGGAGAACGAATTTGCGGCCACCTACAATTCGGGAGTTTTGAAAAACATCGGTTATTATGCAGATGATGCGGTATCATTTTCTCAGAACAAACCACCGTTGGTAGGTAAAGCTGCTATCATTGAATATTTGAAGGCCGGCATGGATTCTTCATCTCTTGGAAATGAGATATCATTTATCACCAATGAAGTCTTTCCATCAAGCGATGGAAATCAGGTTGTTGAAATCGGTTATTACAAATTGTTGGACTCTTCAAAAGCTACCATCAACACAGGAAACTACATGGTATTATTTGAAAAAAGGGATGGCAAGTATGTAACCATCCGGGACATGAGTGCTTCAGATATGCCTATTGAATAAATAATGCTGTAGTTTTTTTGCAAGTAGCGGAGAATACTGCCATTATCTTCTCCCACCTCCTGCACCGCGACCTCCACCACCTCCCATGGAACGACCGCCACCCATGGAACCTCCGCCAGTCGGCCGCCCTCCGCCCATAGATGCCCCGCTACCGGCAGAATTATAACGAGAAGCACCATTGGAGCTGGGCCTGGAGTTAGTGGAATAATTTCCTGACGGACGATTTCCTGCTGACGATCCTTTTGAAACACCTGCACCGCCAGCAGATGCCGGACGATTACCGGCTGAAGTACCTTTCGATGCTCCGGAACTGGCGGATGTTCCCGGGCGATTGCCGGTTGATGACCCTTTTGCTGCTCCGGAACTGGCAGAGGCACCTGGCCGATTACCAACTGACGAACTGCCTGATGCACCAGTGGATGTGCCGGGGCGATTGCCAACCGAAGCACCTCCACCGGTAGATGTACCTGGACGGTTGTTCACCGAAGTTCCGCCCGACGGGCGTGTTCCAGCTGTTCCATTGTTCCGGTTATAATTGCCACTGGCCTTGTTGTGGTTGACCGTATTCGAACTATTTCTTGAATTATTGTAATTGTTAAAATTGTTGGTGTTGTGTATAACGGTTGTATTCCCATGATAACCATAACCACCATATCCGTGATAGTAATAATGATTATGGGCATATATGCCGATAGCCATCACGGAAAATGCAGCAAAATAGGGTGGATAATATCCGTAATAATAAGGTGGAACATAGGGTACGTACGCCGGAGAATATACATACTGAACGATGGGTGCCGATTCAACTATTACCGTGGTACTGCTGGCCGGTGCACTTACGATAACTGTGTCATTGCCGGTATAACCGGGATTAGCGGTAACGGCAGCTGTTTTGGATTCCTTAAGTTCAACAATGTAATCTTTGCCATATAGATCCTTATCGCCAATAATCTGCATCGTTACCTTTTTGTCCTTGTCCTTCGATACAATAATTACCGCCACATCCTGTTTTTCAGTTTTAGTCACATCTACCTGCAGTATGAAAGTAAAGTCGTCACCCTCTTCTTTTGTCAGCACCTTTATGAAATCCACCTTGCTATCAAGATCTAAATCAAGATTATTGATTCCTGTAGATTCAAGGTTCAGCGATTTTTCAAATTCCTCAATAGTCTTTGATTTCTGAAAAAGATCCAATACGGCATACAAATCAAGGTTGTCTCCAGGCAGACCTAATAATGTGGTATCCATCGTTGCCTGACTATCTTTCTGGCAGAAGGCAATATTGGAATGAAGATTAATAAACAATACGCCAACAAAACAGAATAAAAAATAGCGTTTCATGCTGTAGTAATTTTAAGTCAAAGGTACTTAATTTAACTTCCTTGATTGACTTGCCGTTATTTAATCCAAATGCCTTTCGGTGTGCTTCCGGCCTGTTGCATATGCCCCACCATTGCATTAAAATGCTGCTCACCGTTTCAAATCGCCAGCGCATTCAATGATGTTGTGGTAGCTGCATTGGTAATTAGGTTACCATTTAGTTGTTACAGTATTTTCAACCCGGATTTTTCAGTGGAAAAATCCCGCTTCGCTGCGACTAAGAACTGCTAAGGGTTTGCTCAATTTGTCAAGAAAAGAAAATGTTTCACAAACCCAAAGCAGTTCTACGTCGGGGTTAAACCCGTTGCCGTTTTGAGCTGCAAAATGTGGGTTCAATCGAAAATCAGGGTCAATTAGTCCACAAAAAACAGGCTGCAAAGGATACAAAAAAAACGCTCCGGCGAATACCGGAGCGTCTCAACTATAATGATGTTATGCTGACTACTCAATCACTAACTTCTTCACGTTGGTCTCGCCGTTAGCCTGCAACTTCAAAAAATAAATACCTTTTGAAAGTGCCTGTGCATTATCGGCCTTCACCAATTGCTGGTGGTAGCCGGCAGTTTGTTTTTCATTGGAAACCTGTATTATTTTTCTACCGGTTACATCAACAATTGTAACACGCACGTCTGAAGCTTCCGCAAGGCTGTAAGTCAATGTAAATGCGCCATTACTTGGATTCGGGAAAGTGGTCAACGCAGTTGATCCACTATTCGGCGATTGAATACCTACGCCATATTCTGACACCGTAACATCATCGATGTAAAAATTATTACCATAACTGCCGCCTGTGAACTCGAACTTGAAACGGATATTGGGCTGTGCAACAATAGAAGGCAAAGTTACCGAGGCAACACCCCAGGTACCGTTTGAAGCGGTTGGCGTAAAATAGGTGCCCCATGCGCCATTATTCACCAGGTCAAGTCCGTCACGTATGTTTCGAAGAAACCACGATTCGCCACAATTGGATGAGGTATAAATCTTCAGCACATCGTTGATGTTGTTAACATTGGATGATTTCGAAGCGCCGGCATATCTGAAAGACAAGATGATCTCTCCCATTCCTGAAAGATCCATTGCGGGACTGATCATGTAATCCACATCACCCTGATCACCATTGAAGTTATCAACGCGAACGCTATTGGATCCATCATAAGCCGCATTGGTGGCAAGCGCCCATTCCGATCCGTTATTGTCCACATTTTTGAATATCCAGTCATTGTTGACCTTGGCAATGTCTTCAAAACCCTCAAAGTAATATTGTCCATAGCTGGCTGTCGGAGCACTCACATAAATATCTTTGGAGACGGTGCTTGTGCCGGCATCATTGGAAGAAGTAAGGGTGATAGTATGCTTGCCCGGCTCATTAAAAACCACGACTGGACTTTCTTCCGTGGAAGAAGCTGGTGTGCCGCCTGGAAACTCCCAGGTGTAGGTGGTGGCAGTTCCTCCCCATGAATAATTCTTAAAGGTGATGTCAGCACCCTGGCAGACGGTGCTAAAATTGGGATTGAAGTCTGCCCGTGGCGCACATTCTGCCACGTAGCCATCATTCGTTCCAGTTGCAATCAGGTTACTTTCTGACCATAGATTATCGCGACCCGAAACAGAATTATTCAGCACGCCTCTCATAATGGCAACTTGTCCTCCCGTAAACATCTTAGAACAATAAGCATACTCCATGTAATTCTGCACATTTTCAATCACACCGGCATTGCATACTGCCCCATTCAGGTTACAACTGGTCCATCCTTTTGTCTCCGGAGTATCCTGCACACCGTCATCTCCACATTCCACACCCGGAGAATTGGTGCTGCCCCAGGTATGCGGGAGGTTCAGGTAGTGACCAATCTCATGTGTCAATGCCCTCGAAGTCAGTACGCTGCTTGTACCGATAGATCCAATATAATCACTCAATATCATGATACCATCGTAAGGTGCCAGGACTCCGGCTACAGAAGATGGATAGTAGGCATATCCTGCCACACCATTCTGCATCTTATTCACTGTCCAGACATTCAGGTACATGTTTCTTGGCCATTGCGAAAGTTTTGATCCGTCATTTCCCTGGTAAGTCTCATGTGACTGAATACGGTCGATACCTGTTGTGCAGCCACCTCCTGGCGTCTTTTTAGCCAGCCTGAATTCGATATGCGCATCGGAAGCAATACCTAAAAAAGCATTTACAATAGCGGCCGTGTCTGCATTCAGTTTACGGTAATCATCATTCAACACCCGAACCTGATCTTCAATCTGTTCATCGGATATATATTCACTGCCATAGTTATGCAACACATGAAAGACGATGGGAATGATATAAACTTCATCTTCATCTCTTGTACTGCCGCTGTTTGCCACCTGATCATGGATTTGCTGATCATATGTCTGCTGCGCCTGCCACAATTCAGGATATTGCTCCCAAAGGTTAAGCTGCATCTCTGTGGCACCACAGTGGTTCAGATCTTGTGAAAATGCCACCTGGAAGAGGCCTGTTATGCTAATCAGACAGGCAATTAGTACTGTTAGATTTTTTTTCATTCAGGTTGATTTATGGATGGGTCTTTAGGTTAATTGAAGCTATGGAACGCATTTGAACATTATGCTTCGATGACTGCGGCAGGATCCGTCGGTTGAATTGCCGGAGAAGAAATAAACAGTTGATCAAGAGAAAAAAGTGATGCCTGGCAGCTGGCTGCAAAAAGCAGGCGGGCGGACGCTAAATGCAAAGGCTCAAAAGAAAATAGTAAGCGTCTTTTCAACGGTTGAAATTTTGGCAAATGTATAGAAAATGGCCGGTGTTTCACCCCTGAATTTCAAAAGCGGCAAAAACTGACAATTAAGTTACAAACACCTGCAAACCAGTCCCGGAGCTGCCATTTTTTTCAATTCGAACATCAATTAATTACTTTGCATCACTCTTAGTGTTCACTTCATGGATTTTGTCGCGATAGATTTTGAAACAGCCAATGAACTTTCGACCAGCGCCTGTGAGCTGGGAATTGCCGTGGTGCGCAATTACAAGGTGACAGAAACCAGGTCATTTCTTATTCGCCCGCCGGATCTTCGGTTTAATCCGTTTAACACCATGTTGCATGGCATCGGCGCCGAACAGGTGGCCGACCAGCCTGATTTTAAATCCCGCTGGCCTGAACTACTCCCTTATTTTGAAAACCAGCTTTTGATTGCCCACAATGCTGCCTTCGATATGCATGTGATGAGAAGCCTGCTGATGCACTATGAAATTCCATTCAGCGAGATTCCTTTTACCTGCAGCATCAAAGTGGCAAAGAAAGTATGGACGGAACATCAACGCTATGGTTTGAAATCTCTCACTAAAATACTCGGCATCCAGTTAGATCACCATCATGCCGAATCAGATGCCAAGGCCTGCGCCTTGATAGCCGGCATGGCGTTTCGTGAAAACCAGGTCAGTATTACGGAAGAGATTACCTCGAAACTGAATATTTATCTAGGCAGCATTACGCCTGAAAAGCTGGTCTCTACCCGCAAT
Source organism: Chitinophagales bacterium (assembly GCA_044227805.1). GTDB lineage: Bacteria > Bacteroidota > Bacteroidia > Chitinophagales > UBA10324 > JACCZZ01. Next base: position 13,263 of record JBGAWA010000051.1, read on the forward strand.
AAGCCGGAGTTGGTGAGAAAAGGCAAACGATATTATTATCGTGAAATGGAATAAAAGTTTTGTTGTTAAGGAAAGCCAATCCGCCTGCTTCCTGGAACTGTAATTTCCCTACTGAACACTCGTTGGTGATTTTTTTTCATTCAGCCATAATCCTGTGTATTGATAATCCTTTACATCCGGTACTACTACTTCTATCACTTGTTGCAGTTTCAAAATGTAGAGCAAACAGACAGATACTGCCTTCCCTCTCTTTCTTTCCACAGTAGTATTCTTCTTATTTTCGTTCCTCTACCGTGATACAAAAACTCAACATTAACGATTTTCTGCTGCAATCAGCTGGTCATCCTGTTCTTGATGTCCGCTCGCCTGCAGAATATAAGCATGCCCATATTCCCGGTTCAGTCAGTTTGCCTTTGTTCAATGATGAAGAACGGGCAACAATCGGCACGCTTTACAAACAAAATGGGCGCGAAGCTGCCATGATGAAGGGGCTTGAATATTATGGCACCAATATGCAGCGCATTCTACGTGAGCTCGAAAAAATAACAACCGATAAAGTATTGTTTGTTCATTGCTGGCGTGGCGGCATGCGCAGCGGCGTAGTAGCCTGGATGCTCGATCTTTTCGGCTATAAAGTAGGTACGCTCAACAAAGGTTATAAAGCATTCAGGTCGTTAGTACTGAGTTCCTTCAACGAACCAAGAAGACTGGTGATTCTGGGTGGTAAAACCGGATCAGCCAAGACGGCTGTCATTCAGCAACTCTTCCAACAATCACAACAAGTGATTGACCTTGAGCAACTGGCCTGTCACAAGGGTTCCGCCTTCGGTGCTTTGGGAGAAGCGTCACCACCATCGCAGGAACAATTTGAAAATGATCTGTTCATGAAGTTCAGGGAAACAAATGCAGCTATTCCTGTTTTGCTCGAGGATGAAAGTCAGCGTATCGGACCGGTGAATATTCCAAACGCACTGTGGGCGCAAATGAGAGGTGCGCCGGTCTTGTATCTTGAAATACCTTTTGAAGAAAGGCTGCAGCACCTGGTAAAAACTTATGGCGGCTTTGCCCTTGAAGATTTGAAAGCGTCCACCCTCCGTATCCGGAAACGGTTAGGCGGCTTACAAACAACTAATACTATTCAGTTACTTGAAAATGGAGAATATAGAAGCGCTTTTTCCATCCTGCTGCAGTACTATGACAGAACTTATATGCGTGCGACGGAACAACGCAATTCGACAATGATTCGCCGGGTTGAAAGCACTACGACTGATGCAGCAACGAATGCCTCATTGGTTTTGCAGGCATTGGGTAGCCGTTCGGCAGTCGTTTGAATTTAATCTCACTTGTCACAGTTTAAAACAGCAGTAGGTTTAACCACGACGCAACACTGCTTAAAATTGGCGGAACATTTTCTTTGCCTGCAAAAAAATGAGCACCCTCTTAACAGATCTACATCAGAGCGAGGGAGGATTTTTCCGCTTAAAAAATCCAGTTTAATTTGACAGACTGAAAGCATCAGTTAATTTTTCGTCCCGAAACAACCGAGACAACACCGAAAACGATTTCTCCTGAAAGCAATAATCAGTATCTTATCATACAAATCAATAAATACAGACGTTGCCACCGGCACAACTTCAAAAAGCTGAGCTTGCGGAGCCTGCATTAGTTTTACACTTTACCGATGAAATCACCGTATCACCTGCAAAACCGGAGAAGTGCGTGTTACTCATGACTTACTAACTATAATGACCGAATCATGCATCTCTTTATCAATCTTATACAACCTATTGCTGAAAAATCAAAAAATCTACTATGACAGATGAAAAAATAAGGCTTACCCAATTCAGTCATGGCGCAGGATGCGGGTGTAAGATCGCGCCATTAGTACTGGAAGAAATATTAAAAGATGCCCGGTCGGACCGTGCATTTCACGGATTATTGGTGGGTAATGAATCAGGGGATGATGCCGCAGTGTATGAGCTTACCAATGGAGATTGCCTGATCAGCACAGCAGATTTTTTTATGCCAATTGTTGATGATCCTTTCGACTATGGCAGGATTGCAGCTACTAATGCCATCAGCGATGTATATGCCATGGGTGGAAAGCCGGTAATGGCCATCGCATTGCTGGGCTGGCCGGTGGAGAAGTTACCCGTAAAACTTGCTCAACAAATTCTGAAAGGAGGAATAGCTGCCTGTGAGCTTGCTGGCATACCGCTGGCCGGTGGCCATACCATTGACAGCCCTGAGCCGATCTTCGGCCTTAGTGTAACCGGCTTGATAAAGAAAGATTCCATTAAAAGAAACAATACAGCACAAACCGGTGACCTGCTTTTTCTGACAAAGCCCATTGGAACAGGTATTCTTTCCACCGCTCTTAAAAGAAAACTGATTTCGGAAGAAGCGCTTGCGCCTGCCATTGAACTGATGTGTACGCTGAATGTCGCCGGCTCCCGTTTTGGTTTGCTTGACTATGTGCACGCCATGACTGATGTAACCGGTTTTGGCTTGCTGGGACATTTACTGGAGATGTGTGAAGGAAGCGGGTTATCCGCCTCGATCAACTATGCCGACATTCAGTGGATAGATGGCGTGGAATCGCTGGCTAAGCAATTTGTAGCGCCTGACAACACTTTCAGAAACTGGAATAGTTATGAACCTAAAGTGGAAGGCGTTACCGGTGAACGCCTCGTGACACTCTGTGATCCACAAACAAGTGGCGGACTGCTTGTTGCCGTTGATGCGTTGCACGCTGATGCATTTACCAACTTGTTACGGGAGCAGCAACTGGCAAATCACGTTCATCCGATCGGCAAGCTTCATGAAAAAAAAGAAGGCAAATGGGTCACCGTTTTGTGATCAACCCAATCAGTGAGTATTGATTTAGCGGTTGTAGTATCCCTGCCAATAAGCCTGGGCAAATCAGGTCAATACTTCACTCATTAGCTGAAACCTTGTTTTGTAATTCAAAACAGAAAGTGTTAACCTAATAGGAAAAATACCGGGTTGCATGGAATAGTGAAAGCTCAATTGCAAAGCCTCACCGCAGACAAAACCATCTCCGCTTCATGCCCATCAACCTGAAAACCCGACATCTCTTTGTTTTTTCAAACTGACAATTTGAATTCCACCCACTGCAATTTTATATTTTCGCATCCCATTAGCTTTTCTTCATCAAACTTCCACTTCGGTTTTGTCTATCGTTGTATCAGGACTTACTAAAATTTATGGCCGGCAGCGGGCTGTGGATGGAATTTCATTTGAAGTAAAATCAGGTGAAGTGCTTGGATTTCTTGGCCCTAACGGAGCCGGAAAATCCACGACGATGAAGATACTCACCGGCTACATCCCGCAAAATGAAGGACGAGCTTCAGTTTGCGGATGTGATATCGAGAAACAATCGTTGGAAGCAAGACGGCACATCGGATACCTTGCCGAAAACAACCCGTTGTACACCGATCTTTATGTGAAAGAGTTTCTTCTGTTTGTTGCCCGCCTGAATGATGTAAAAAACAAATCAGCGCGGGTGAGGGAGATGATAGGTATCACTGGCCTGGAAAAGGAACAACTCAAAAAAATTGGCGCACTTTCGAAAGGGTACCGGCAACGGGTTGGTATCGCGCAGGCATTGCTGCACGATCCCGAAGTTTTAATATTGGATGAACCCACTTCAGGTCTCGATCCCAATCAGCTGACCGAGGTCCGGCAACTGATCCGTGAACTGGGGAAAGAAAAAACAGTGGTTCTATCAACACACATTATGCAGGAAGTGCAGGCCATCTGTAACCGTGTGATAATTATTAACAAAGGAAAAATAGTGGCTGATGATACCATTGCCCGGCTCCAACAGACAACAGCCGGTGGAAGCGCCATCCTGGTCGCCTTCAAACAAACTGCTTTGAGTAAAAGTCTCTCCGACATTGAAGGGGTAAGCAGCGTGGAGAAGGCCGGTGAAAATAAGTGGAAAATTTATGGACGGCCGGGGTTGCAGGAAGCTATTTTTAAATATGCAGTGACTAACAAACTGACCATTACAGAATTGACAGAGGAGCAACAATCACTCGAGGAAATATTTAAGGAATTAACACAGCTTGGATGATGCATAAATCAATATTAATAAAAACGGTTCCGTAACGACGATAGCAGGTGAAAGGCATGATAGCAGTATTCCGTAAAGAGCTTACCGCATTTTTTTCGTCCCTTACCGGATATATCGCTATCGCGGTTTTCCTGGTATTGATGTCGCTGATCCTATGGGTATTTCCCAACAATGCGCTCGATAATGGCTACGCCACCCTTGATATACTATTCAACAATGCGCCTATGGTGTTTATGCTGCTCATTCCAGCCATCACCATGCGTATGTTTTCAGAAGAAAAGCGAGCCGGCACATTGGAGCTGTTAGCCACCAGACCGGTGACGGAGTTGCAGATTGTATTGGGTAAATTCTTCGCTGCCTGGTTCCTGGTGATATTTGCCGTGCTGCCAACTCTCCTTTATTTCTACACAATTCAGGTATTGGGATCGCCACCCGGAAACATCGACTCAGGGGCAAGCTGGGGATCCTATATAGGTTTAATCCTTATCAGTGCTTCCTTCATCTCTATTGGGCTTTTTGCTTCTTCCCTAACAGAAAATCAAATTGTTGCTTTTTTGCTGGCAGCATTCCTGAGTTTTGTGGCTTTGCTGGCATTTGATGCCATTAGCGGATTAGGGTTTCTGGGAGGAAAAGCCGATATCATCATTCAATCGATCGGTATGCAGTATCACTACGACTCCATCAGCCGCGGTGTGGTTGATTCGCGGGATGTAATCTATTTTATATCCATGGTGGTGATTTTCATTTTGTGCACAAAAACAGCCCTTGAAAGCAGGAAGTGGTAACGCAGCGCACCGGCATTTTCCGGACCGGCAAATCTTGAATTAAGAAATGTTGAATGGGGAGATCGAGTAGTTACATGAAAAGAAAAAGAACATATAAGCGTGACGCGCTGATGCAGCTTTCGATCGTAATCGGAATTATCATCGCATTGAATGTTTTGTCATCCGTAGTTTTCACACGGGTAGATCTCACAGCAGACAAGCGCTTCACACTCACCGATTCTACACGGCAGTTACTGGGCAGGCTGGATGATGTAGTATTTGTGAAGATTTACCTTGAAGGAGATTTTCCTGCAGGATTTAAACGGCTCGCCACCGCTACTCAAGAACTGTTGAATGAAATGAAGGTTTATGGCGGAGATAAAATTCAATATGAGCTGGAAGATCCCACCAGGGGAAAAAATGAAAAGGAACTCCGGGAAGTGTTGAAAGAACTTGCACTGAAAGGACTGGAACCTACCAACGTGAAGAACAATGCCGGTGATGAATACTCGGAGAAAATCATTGTTCCGGGCGCGCTCGTCAATTACAAAGGACGACAGGTGGCTGTCAACCTGCTGGAAAATACACCGGGCACGGCAGCACAGGAAGCATTGAATAACTCTGTGGCACACCTGGAAGACAAATTCGCGCAGGCCATTGAAACGATGTCGATGATTCGCAAGCCAAGGATTGGCTACATCATGGGACAAGGTGAACTCGACAACCTCGCCACCGCTGACCTCACCAACAGCCTCTCCGCATTTTACGATCTGCAGATTATATATCCCGACAGCATAACGCAAATAAAAAAGGATTTCAAAGCCGTCATCATCGCAAAACCAACAAAGTCGTTCAGCGAACAAAACAAGTTTAAGATTGATCAATACCTCATGAATGGTGGAAAAATATTGTGGTTGGTGGAAGCTTTGAATGCAGAACTGGACACAGTGATCAAACGCCGCACATTTATGACAGTAGATTATCCGCTCCATCTCGAGGATCAGTTATTCAGGTATGGCATACGCATCAATCCAGGGCTCTTGTTGGATCTGCAGTGTAATCCTGTGCCCTTGCTCGTAAGTTATGAAGGCACCCAACCAAAATTCAACCTGTTTCCGTGCTATTATTTTCCGGTATTCACTCCGGAAGGTAGCCACCCTATCAATAAAGGAGTCACCGCTGTGTCCTCCATGTTCAGCTCATCGCTGGATACCTTGTCACTGAAAGAAGTTAAAAAAACCATTTTGCTGACATCCGGTGATCACAGCCGGTTTGTGTTTACTCCATGGATGGTGGATTTCAAAGAATTGAAAGTAAGACCTGACGGACAGCTCTACAATAAGAAAAACATAATTTCAGCCGTGTTGCTCGAAGGCATATTTCCTTCGGTTTTTGCCAATCGCATTGAACCGGAAATGTTGCATACATTGAATGATTCACTGAAGATGCCATTCAGGGAAAAAAGTGTCGCTACAAAAATGATTGTGCTGGCGGACGGCGATATTGCAAAGAACGAAGTTAATGCACAAGGCCAGCCATTGCCGCTGGGATTCTATCGTTTCACAGGTGAATATTTCAGCAATCGCGATTTCCTGTTGAATTGCATTGACTACCTGGCCGGCTATACCCAACACCTCGATACCCGTTCAAAGAAAGTACAGCTTCGAATGCTCGATGTAGAAAAAGTGAAGGCTGAAAAGACGAAATGGCAGCTGATCAATACACTACTGCCTATTGGATTGCTGTTAACATTCGGACTTATTTTCAATATTATCCGCAACCGGCTTTTCGCACACTGAACAGCCATGCGACCATTAATAGTTTAAATGACAGGTTTTGTGCATACTTCATCATCGGACACACGCTCAACAAAAAACTGAAGTCTTCTCACCATGAATAAAACCTTGCTTTATTTTTTACTCCTGCTGGCACTGACCACCGCGGTGTATTTTTTAGTAATTAAGAAACCTTCATCCACTTTGAAAGAAGCGGAAAAATCATTCGCCATCGAGGATACTGCATCCATTTATAAAATCTTTATAGCCGACATGGAAGGGAAAAAAGTACTGTTAAAGCGCACCGGTGACCATTGGACGGTGAATGATCATTTAGAGGTAAGGACAGACTATATGAAATCATTATTGTCCACTATCAAGAGACTGAACGTCAGTTATCCTGTGCCGGCAGCAGCGGAAAAAACAGTGATCACCGCCCTGGCCAGCACCAACAAAAAGGTTGAAATCTATGACCAGGAAGGCACCCTGATAAAATCTTATTTCGTGGGCGGAGGCACCTTGGATTCTGAAGGAACCTACTTTCTGATGAATGGATCAGCGCATCCTTATGTGGTGACGGTGCCTGCATTTGAAGGTGTTTTAGACACCCGTTTTGTTACAGATGAGCAGGTGATCAGGAGTACCGCTATTTTTAGAATGCGCAGCAATGAGATCAGCATGATAACCGTTGAATATCCCGATCAGCCCGACAGCTCATTCACCCTTAAGGTGCTGGGCGCCGATTCATTTGAAGTGAGCAATAATGGTAAAAAAGTATTGACGAACGGACACTTCAACAAAGAACGGGTTCATAATTACGTAGCACTGTATTCTTCCGTCTATTGCGAGAGTTTCGTAAACAACCTGCCGAAAAGAGATTCTGTTTTGCAGACACCTCCCTTCTGCCGCATTACTGTAACCAACAGGCAGCAGCAGACACAATCGGTAACCTGCTATCATATGCCGCGCAATTCAACCAGTGAACAATTTGACGCCAAGGGAAATGAGTTACGGCATGATGCTGATCGTTTTTTTGCAACCATCCATAACAATTTCGATTTCGTGATACTGCAGCACTTTCTTATTTTGGTGGTTGTTAAAAGTTTTCGCATATTTCAGCCCGAAAACATCCGGTGTCCAAAAATGAATGCACTGATTGAACAGTTCGGCGACCAAGACGTTTTATATGTACTCTTTGGGATTGTAGTCCTCCTGTTTCTCCCCTGCTTGACATCGGCCTGCTGCAACGCTCTGATAAACCGATGACTGTGAGAAGCGCCTTACTGCAGACCGGAGGTTGGGTAAGCACTGCTTTAGCCTACGGCTACCTGGTATATCATTATCACGGAACAGAAAAAGGCCTCAGTATATTTCCGCATACCTGATGGAATATTCGCTCTCGGCCGACAATCTTTTTGTTTTTTCATCCTGATCCTTTCCTATTTCAGAATATCCGACAAGTACATCACAAAGTGCTGTTTTACGGATTATCGGTGCCGTCGTTTTCCGGGTCCTCTTCATCTTTCTGGGAATCCTGATCGTAGAACAATTTCACTGGGTGCTCTACATCTTTGGCGCCATACTCGTTTACACTGGGGCGCACATGCTTTTTTCAAATGGGGAGAATGAGTTCAATCCTGAAAAAAATATCATGTATAAACTGATGCGTCGTTACTTCCGGCTGCTGGATACGGAAGGCGATGGCCATTTCAGGGTGAAGCAAAACGGCAAGACCTATTATACGATGCTTTTTCTGGTGATCATGATTATTGCTTCCACCGATCTTGTTTTTGCGATTGACTCTATTCCCGCCGTTTTTGCCATTTCGCAGGACAGGCTGGTGATCATTACCTCCAACATTTTTGCTGTCATGGGACTGCGCGCTATGTTTTTCCTGCTAAAAAATATGGCAGACAAGTTTGACTACCTGCAGGAAGGCATCTCGCTTGTACTGATATTCATAGGTGTAAAGATGCTGCTGGAAATTTTTCATATCACGATTGCCACACACTGGTCGTTAGCTGTTAGTGGATCCATCCTGGGGATAGCGGTGCTGGTTTCCATCTACAGGGATAAACCTGTAAGGCCCTCCGTTACCGAAAAAACTAAACAGCAGTGATTTGTTTGATTATGTAGTAATAGCAGACGCCGCTTGTCATTGTTGCTCCGATTTCTATACCGTAAAAAATTATGCAACAAAAGATCCCTGCTGTGCTACAACTTAGCGCTGCAAAGGGTTTAACCCCGACGTAGAACTGCTTAGGGTTTGTGAAACATTTTCTTTTCTTGACAAATTGAGCAAACCCTTAATGATTCTGTGAGTCACTACAACGAGCGGGATTTTCCACTGAAAAATCCGGGGTTGAACAACCTACTCGATTCTACATCAGGGTTAACGCCTTTTTAGCTTTCAACCGCAAATTTGGGTTCATTCATTCATAGGGTTGTCTCTACCGACGAACCTTGTTTTTTGCAGCAAAAACCGAATAGCTCTTTCCATATTTCTTTCCACAGATGCATTCCGTTTTCAAGCTACTGATATACCTCACTAGTTCCTTTCTCCTGGATGGACTTAAATTATCGAAAACCTTTCGTCGCGCAGTTCCTCTTAATGCCTCATCCAGCTTTTTATGCAAGGGAATAATCCTTGCTACAGGATCATATTCAATAGAGATGGTTACCATTTCTCCCAGTTTCCTGTTAGAAGCTTTCCGCATGGTGGTGTTGATGTATAACCTCCATTTGCCGCTGTACTTTACTAATGTTTGAAGAAACAGATGCCCATCAATTTCACCGCGCACGGGAATCGGTCCTTTGGTCTTTTGAGCCTGGCGGAAAATAATTTTCAAGACACGAGCCGGGAACAGCACATACGGATTAACACCTATCCTGTAAATCCTGGCTTGAAAGGTTTCCACCGGCATCTGTCATAAAAATGCTTCACTTATTCCACCTGACGTGATCATCTATTCACGCTTAAAGATGATCTACCGTCACCGCTGTTTCCATCCTGATGCCCCGTTCGGTGTGCGTCAGTGTGCAGGCTTCTATAAGCCGATCGTGTTCAAAAAAGAGCACGTACTTATTTTCAAGCGCTGTTTGCAGAAAAGACTCCTTCTCCTGTAATGAAATGAGCGGACGGATATCATATGCCATCACATAGGCCACCGGAATATGACCGGCCGACGGAATGAGGTCAGCCATGTAAGCAATCGTCTGATTCTTATATTGGATGATCGGAAGCATCATCGCTTCCGTATGACCGAACACAAACTTTGTAGTAAAGCCCGGAAACAATTCTTCCCCATCCTGCAACATCTTCAACTGACCACTTTCCTTTATAGGTAAAATATTCTCTTTGAGGAATGAAGCTTTTTCCCGCTGATTAGGCATGGTGGCCGCCTGCCAGTGTTGCTCACAGGAATAGTAAGTAGCATTTTTGAAAGCAGTCACCGGCCGTTTAGCATGGTCGTATTCTATAGCTCCGCCGCAATGGTCAAAGTGCAGATGGGTGAGAAAGACATCGGTAACATCATTCGCAGAAAATCCAAGCTTATGGAGTGATGAATGCAGGCTGGCATCTCCATGCGGATAATAATGAGAAAAGAATTTTTCTTTTGCTTTATGACCCGCAGTCGATCAATACCAACCGGTTGCCTTCCTCAACTAACAGGCAACGCATAGCCCAAGTACAGAGATTATGTTCGTCGGCAGGATTGATCTGATTCAGATTGATTTAGGCACCACTCCAAACATTGCGCCGCCATCAAGTTTTAAGAAGCCGGTATCAGGGAGTATAATTGCATGTCTATAGTGGTTTGATTGGGTTTGAATTATTAGTTGCTGCACTGCCGTAATAAAAGGCAGCCTTCCAATGCCCCATTTATGGGTTATTTCAGCAGCTTTCGTTTCAGCAATATCATTTTTGCAGCTGTCACCGCTGCTTCAGTACCCTTGTTGCCATGTTTGCCGCCTGCCCGTTCCATTGCCTGCTGTAGGTCATGGGTGGTGAGTACTCCAAAGATGACCGGTGTAGAATATCGAAGGTTCAGTTCCATGATGCCGTGAGCAACGGCATCGCAGAAAATCAAAATGCCGCGTTTCCCCCTGTATCACACAACCAAGGCAGATAACAGCGTCCATCCTTTTTGATTCCATCAGCAACTTTGCGGCTACCGGTAGTTCAAAGCTTCCGGGCACATCTATCCGCAACAGATTCTTTTTTTTCACCGACAGATCAGCAAGTGTTCTGCTGCATCCATCGTATAATGCCTCGGTAACATCTTTATTCCATGAGGAAACAATCACCGCTATTTTTGCTGTGTGCAAATCAGGTTTTTCGGGCAGATGATAATCGGAAAGGTTTTTTAACTGGGAAGACATTAGTAGAAATAAGTATTTAGAATAGCGGTTATGGTACTACATGAGGTTTTGATTTGATGAATTGAAAGAGCACCGGTTTCCCTGTGACAGCAAGCTTACTCATCAGGCAGCTTCACGATTCAGTATGCAGCTCCGCTTTTTCAGTAAAAGATCCCGGTTAAATAACCACTTCCTGCTTTCGGACGAACTTCGTCCCGAAATAAGGATCCCCAAATTTCTGCCAAAGGTTAACCCACAACAACACGAACGACTCCATGTACCTTGAGGATTGAATTCCTCCAAGATCAATTTGATGATGCCAGCCAAAATCATTAAGCAGCTGAACGACCGTTGCCTTTGCTTTGTCATCATTGCCACACAGCAACATATCAATATCCCCCTGCACAAGTCCTGGATTCACCATTACATCAGCCGTAACGATATTCAGGGTCTTAACAACATTGGCATCAGGTAAAGTGCGTTGCACCAGTTCGCCCAGTGAATCGGTGTTACCGATGAATAAGGTAGGAGGCATTCCTTTGGAGAAGTCCAATGGATTGGTAATATCAATGATCGTTTTATGGCTGAAGTGATGGATGCCAGCCATATTCAAAGCATCCACCGTGCCTGCACCATTGAGGCAAAGCACAATGAGTTCACCGAAACGTGCGGTTTCTTCAAAGGTACCCGTCGAAGCATTAGCGCCATTCTTATTCACCCAGGCTACAGCCTTTTCATGAGCAGTGCTCCTGGATCCCATTTTTACTGCATGCCCCAATTGAATGAGTTTGGTACCAATGGTACTTCCTACTGTACCGGTTCCGAGTATTCCAATGTTCATGGTTTGATCGTTTTAATTGATTTAGAAAACCTCGCATCAGGTTGTTGCAAGTGATTTATTCTACTCCCAAAAATACATGGATTAGGTATTTAAAAAAATTCAGATCACCAAAACTGCAGAAATGAAGATGGCCCGGATGATCTTACTCCACCCTTTTTTCCGTTTACAATAGGAAATAAGATCGTGAAATCACATATTTCCGAATGCATAAATGATCCTGAAGAGGCCTGCCAACGTTGATCCTATGGTTAATACTGAAATCAATCGGCCATGCGCACTTCCAGGCACAACACACAACCGAAAATTCTACTATCTTTAATTGCACCAAACATGCATTTTGCAATTCAAAGCGGCAACCGGTTAAACCCTGTCTTTAAACTGCGCAGCGTTTGCGAAGTATTTTTTCGTTAAAAATGAGCAATCCATTAACAGTTTTCAGTCGTAACGATGCGGAACTTTTCTATTGAAAATCCGGGTTAATTTAAATTACCTGAATAAATCATGGGATGTATTCGTTCAAAAGATGGAGACTGCTTTTAGTTTAAAAACAAATTGCATTCATGAACCTTTTCAACACTTTGCATTATCCTTTACAAAATTTGCTATACCAAATGAATCAATCATTCCACGGCTTTATCGTCCAATAAAGCAACCCCCGAAGCAGCTACATGATAATTCTCATAATTTTAATTAATCACAATAAATAGTTTTGGTAACCCGGTTTGCCACTTTATGCCGGTCATTTTTCTCAACCGCTTACAAAATCTCCAACCAATGACAACAAATTCTAAGTTCAAAGTACAATGGACAAGGTGTTATCAGCCATTAAGCAGTTTGCGTCTTTTCATGGCGACGCTATTATTGCTGTGCGCAGGTAATCTTGTGATGGCTCAGCAGCAGGTTAATAAGAACCTTCAGCCAAAGTCCCTGGCAACAAACAATTTTTATTCGATACAGGAGAATTTTTACAGTCACTTTGGAAAGCCTGATATATCCAGCCTGCAGGCTGACAATGAAAGCGAAGACAATCAAGAAGAAAGCTTTTACAACCAGTTCAAGCGCTGGGAGTATCTGATGGAATCCAGAACATTTCCAAGCGGAAATCTTCCGGATCCTTCCATGGCTATGAAAGAGTATGATGCTTATAAAGTCGCCCATCCGGAAGCATTTTCTACCAGGTCAGCCAGCTGGACACCGGTTGGTGCCGCAGTTGTACCCGGCAATGGCGGCGGTGTCGGCAGAATAAATGTTATCCGGTTCGATCCCAACAATTCAAACACTATTTATATTGGTGCAGCCGGCGGTGGTGTCTGGAAATCTATTGACGGCGGTGCGAGCTGGAGTGACATTACATCCTCGATTCCGGTAACCAGCATTGCTGATATTGCTGTTGATCCGGGAAATTCCAATAACGTGTATATCGCAACCGGCGATGGTTACGGTTATGAAGCAACCTGGCAGTCAGACAATGACTTCTGGGGCGGTGTCTATTCTTCCGGAGTGCTAAAATCCACTAACGGTGGATTGACCTGGTCAACCACAGGACTATCTTATACACAAAACATCAAAGAAATAGTGCAACGGCTCGTCATTAGCCCTTCCAACTCTTCCATTTTATTAGCGGCTACGAGAGCGGGCATCTACCGCACCGCTGATGCCGGGGTGAGTTGGACGCTTGTAAATGCCAATCACTGTTATGACATTGAGTTCAATACGGCCGATGCTAACACCGTATATGCCAGCGGTAATCAGGATATACTGAAGTCAACGAATGGCGGACAGACCTGGTCCATCATGAAAGACAACTTATGCGGAGCAGGAAGAATTTCCATCGAAACGAGTGCTGCCAATTCACTGGTGATTTATGCTTTATGCGAGTCAGGCACACTTTCAAAGAGTACGGATGGTGGTACCACATGGGTAACAAAAGGTTCTCCCAGCGGAGCGGCAAGCTTCTATGGATATTATGACCTGATCCTTGAGTGTTCGGATGCGAATTCTGAGATCTTGCTGGCCGGTGGCTTATATGTTGCCAAGTCAACAAATGGCGGCACTTCCTGGCAAACCATTTCATCCTGGTCGCCTTACACTGCATCCAATTATGTGCATGCCGACAATCATGAACTTGAGTTTCTTCCCGGCAGCACGCAAACCATTTTTTCAGGAAATGATGGCGGGATTTTCAAATCCACCAACCAGGGCACTTCCTGGAGTGATTTAAGTTCAGGATTGCGGATAGCACAGATCTACCGCCTTTCCACTTCTGCCACCAATCCATCCATCGTATATTCCGGATGGCAGGATAATGGCAGCAACCGCTGGAACGGTACCAGCTATACACAGGTATATGGCGCTGATGGAATGGAAGCATTGATAGACTATACCAATTCAAATATTGTATTTATTGAAACACAATACGGCAGCATTTACAAGTCAACCAATGGCGGAACCTCCTTCACTTTTGTTGCTCCCAGTTCTGGCGCATGGCTGACACAATACATCATGGATCCTGTTGATCATAATAAGATGTATGCCGGTTATTCATCATTGTATAAATCAACCAACAATGGCAGTAACTGGTCGGTGCTGGGCAGCAATCTGTATGGAGGAAACTACTGCACGTCCATAGCTGTCGCGCCTTCCAACACCAATTACATCTATACCAGTTCACTCGGATTGATGAAGAAAACAACGAATGGTGCATCACCTTTCTCCGACATCACTTCAGGACTGCCGGTGGCATCTGCAGGTATCAACTACATTGCCGTCAGCAATACCGACCCAAACAATTTGTGGGTGGTGTTCAGCGGCTATTCCGCAGGTAATAAAGTGTATCATTCAATCAATGGCGGCGCTTCATGGAGTAATGTTTCAGGTTCATTGCCAAACATTCCTGTCAATACCATAGTGTATGAAAACGGAAGCCCTGACCGTGTTTACATTGGTACCGATATAGGCGTTTACTACCGTGATAACAATACGACTGATTGGGTATTTTTCAATGATGGACTTCCCAATGTAATGGTACATGAACTGGAGATCAATTACACTTCTCTGAAGCTTGTTGCGGCCACTTACGGCAGGGGAATTTATGAATCGGATCTGGTTAGCAACGCGCCTACGCTCACCATTACCACCACTCCGTTTGCAACTTCCACATTCTGCCCTGGTCAAAACATCAATGTTGCTTTCACCACAAGCGGAACCTTTACGGCCGGAAACATTTTTACGGCGCAGCTTTCGGATCCTAATGGCAGTTTCAATACGACAACGGATATCGGGACATTAAATGCGACCACTTCAGGTAATATCAGTGCAACCATTCCCGCCGATGCAACAGGTTCTGCCTACAGAATACAAGTGATCGGATCCAACCCTGCCACTACCGGCTCTGACAACGGAACAGACCTGGGGATTACCTGTCCTGCTCCAACCAATCTTTCTGCCAGCAACATCACGTCAACAAGTGCCCAATTGAATTGGGTGCCGCCGGCATGCGCCTCTAAATTTCAGTTGCTGTATAAAGTCAGCACGGCCACTGCATGGACAAAAGTAATGACAACCGGTGCATCCTATGCACTGGGCGGTTTAACTGCCAGTACAAAATACAAGTGGAAAATAAGGACACAGTGTGTATCCACCGCTCCTAAAGTTTATTCACCCTATTCTACCGTGGCAACGTTTACTACCGGTGCCATAAAAACAAGCGGCGATGTAGTAACAACTCCTGCAATGCTGGAAGTATTTCCGAATCCGTTGGCCAACAGCGCTACCATCCGGCTGCATCTTGACAAATCTTCACACCTTCAACTCCAGTTACTCAATGTGCAGGGAAGAGTGGTGCAAATGCTATTTGAAGGAATGGCAGATGCAGGCACTTTCCAGACCACCTTGCTACGTGATCAGCTCGCATCAGGAATTTACCTGCTGCAAATGACAGCAGATGATACTATAATTACCGAGAAGCTAGTGATAGAATAATCTCTTCGGGTTACAAAAAGGACTGCAGGTATTATGCCTGCAGTCCTTTTTTCATTCCGAAATAGTATGAAGGATTGTTATCACCCGGTTTCTTTCAACAGAAAACCCTGCAGCATTACAACTTAGAGCTGCTATCGGTTAAGCCCGTAGCTTTTTTGAACAGCAAGATGCTGAATTAACCCGGATTTTTCAGTGGAAAAATCCCGCTTCGCTGCGACTTAGAGCTGCTAAGGGTTTGCTCAATTTGTCAAGAAAAGAAAATGTTTCACAAACCCTAAGCAGCTCTACGTCGGGGTTAAACCCGTTGCCGCTTTG
>JBGAWA010000172.1:0-3229 GCA_044227805.1 Chitinophagales bacterium
GGCGGCCGCACCATCATTTAATCCCGATGAATTACCAGCGGTAACAGATCCGCCTTCCTGCTGAAATGCGGGTTTTAGTTTTGACAAACCTTCCAGCGTTGTGAAGGGCTTCATAAATTCATCTGTATCAAAACGGACAACGCTTCCTTTCGCTTTGGCGACGGTGACCGGCTCTATCTCCTGCTCCCATCTTTTTTGCTGTTGCGCTGCTGCCGCCTTCTGCTGAGACCAAAAGGCAAACTGATCCTGATCGTTCCGGGTGATTTTGTATTGTGTGGCAAGGTTTTCAGCAGTGGTACCCATGGCATCAACACCATACATTGATTTCATGGCCGGATTAATAAACCGCCAGCCGAAACTGCTGTCAAACATTTCCGCATCGTTGCCAAAAGGTTTGCTCGTTTTCGAGATTACCCATGGCCCGCGAGACATGTTTTCAACACCGCCAGCAATAAAAATATTGCCGTCACCTGATTTAATAGCACGGGCCGCATGCACCACGGCACTCATGCCCGAAGCACATAACCTGTTGACCGTCTCGCCGGGAATGGTGAAGGGCAAGCCGGCCAGCAGCAATGCCATGCGCGCAACATTTCTGTTGTCTTCACCGGCCTGATTGGCGCAACCCATGATCACATCATTAATCACCGAAACAGGAATATGCGCATTGCGTGAGATCAATGCCTTAATCACCAGCGCGGCGAGGTCATCCGTACGCACTGCAGAAAGTGTTCCCGCGAAGTTTCCAACCGGTGTTCTGATCCCATCTATGATATAGGCTGCTTCCATAAGAAAGTGACTAAATTTACTTGCTGATGGCGCAAAGCTACGAATTAGCCATAGTCATCAAATGAATGGTGAGGGGGATAATCATTAACCCCAATAATCTTATTAAATCTATTTTTACGATTGAACAGGCTCATATGCGGATTGACATCATCACCTTAATGCCGGATTTATTAAAAGGCCCGTTTGAGCAATCAATACTTAAGCGTGCCGCTGACAAAGGATTGCTGGAGGTGGTGTTGCATAACCTTCGCGACTATACGGTTTTCAAACATAAACAAGTAGATGACTACCAATACGGCGGCGGTGCAGGCATGGTGCTTATGATTGAGCCCGTTGACCGCTGCCTTCAGCATTTGAAAAGTGAAAGGGACTATGAGGAAGTAATTTATATGACGCCCGACGGCGCGCTTTTCGACCAGCCTACGGCCAACAGGTTATCCCTGCTCGGTAATATTATCATTCTCTGTGGCCACTACAAGGGCATTGATCAGCGCATACGCGATCACCTTATTACCATGGAGCTGTCAATTGGTGATTATGTGCTTAGCGGCGGTGAACTGGCTGCTGCTGTGGTGACGGATGCTATCGGCAGATTGATTCCGGGCGTGTTGAATGATGAGTCTTCGGCACTTTTTGATTCCTTCCAGGACCAGTTGCTCGCCCCGCCAGTTTATACGCGGCCAGAAGTTTACAAGGGTTGGAAGGTACCTGACATTTTGCTCTCCGGTGATCAAAAAAAAATTGATGAATGGAGATATACATTAGCGCTTGAAACAACACAATTGCGGCGTCCGGCTCTCCTCAAGGAAAAGCTGAAGTAACTTTTACCGGGTAATTACCTATTCCTGTGTACCCGGATTCTTCAAACTTTGGCTGCGGGTTTTTTATACTGTCTGCATTTCATAACTTTGCGCCTTAAATCACCAATGACAGTGACAAGACTTACCATTCTTTACGTGTTCTGCCTTTTCAGCTTCATGGCCTGTCAGCCGGATGCTCAACAGCAAAATAAAACAAAAGTAGATGGCAGTCTCGTGCAGAATCCTGCTACCATCTCAGGTGACTCAACGCATGAAAATGCGGCAATACTCACTTTTGAAACAACAGAACATGATTTCGGAAAAATAAAGGAAGGCGATAAAGTGACTTACGATTTCCAGTTTACCAATACCGGAAAAACACCCTTACTGATCTCTGCAGTTAAAGCATCCTGTGGTTGCACAACGCCTGATTGGCCAAAAGAACCGGTACCACCGGGTGAAACAGGCAAAATCAAAGTTCAATACGACAGCAAAGGGCGCGAAGGTGAATTCAGTAAAGGTATTGTGGTAACAGCCAATACTTACCCGAATACCATGACGATAAAAATTTCAGGTGTCGTCTTCAAATAGCCAATCGGCCGCAATGCCTTTTCGGGGCATATGTTCACAGCGGCTGACTTTTCTCCATCCATTTAATTCTTAACCAATAAAACAAACATGAATTTCCACACCATTTTACTGATGTCACAACCATCCGGATCGAGCAGCGGCGCCGGCTATATGAATTTGGTATTGCTTGTCGCGGTTTTTGCCGTGATGTATTTTTTTATGATTCGTCCGCAGTCGAAAAAGGCAAAGGATCAGCGTATTTTCCTGGAGAACCTGCAAAAAGGCGATAAGATAGTAACGGTGGCCGGCATTCATGGCAGAATTGCCAAAGTGAATGAAAACGGAACGCTTGATGTGGAAATCGACACTAATACAAAGGTGGTGATGGAACGAAGTGGTATCTCGATGGAATATACAAAAGCACTGCAGTCGCCGCCTGCCAACCAGAAGTAACCGTCATGCTGTCGGTGGAAGGCATGTGGGCAACAGTGCTTAACCATAAGCTGTTGTGATAATTTACCTGCAAGATAATTCTCAGGCATGTTAAAAATCGGCATTACAGGAGGAATTGGAACCGGAAAATCAACCGTCTGCCGTATTTTTGAAACGCTGGGCATCCCCGTCTTCTATGCTGATCAGGAAGCAAAGAATTTATCAACGCAGGATGCAGCAGTGGTGCACGCCATCAAAAAAATATTTGGCGAGGATATTTATGCCGGAGGCAGGCTCCGTACTAAGGAAGTAGCTGCCATCGTCTTTCATGAACCTGAAAAACTTTCGCAGCTGAATGCCATCTTACATCCCGCAGTCAGGTTAAAATTTGAATCGTGGGTGATGCAGCAGAAAGAGGCTCCCTACGTGCTGAAAGAAGCAGCACTCATCTACGAGTCCGGTTCGGATACTTTGCTGAACGCGGTAATCGTGGTTACAGCACCCGAAAAGTTGCGGATAGAACGTATCGCAAAGCGCGACCAGTTGCCTGCAGAAGCTATCCGTTCGCGGATGAAAAATCAGTGGCCGGAAGATGAGAAAATTAAGCGTGCGAAATTCATTATCAATAACGATGAACA
>JBGAWA010000052.1:0-28327 GCA_044227805.1 Chitinophagales bacterium
TCTGTACACTGATCCCTTATTCAAAATATTGATAATCACACCATTTATGATTGTGTCCAAGGTTTCGAACACTTGTGATTACAAATCCGGACTAACAAGAGTAATGAACATCCAACCATGATCAAAATCCCCTTATCTCCTTAAATGCCACAGCGTTTCTTATTGAGATTTCTATGACTGCACCATTTTTCAGTCTTGTTTCCAGGCCACCTTTAGAAAGGCTTTTTATATCCGTTACCAGATTGAGGTTGATGATTTGGCGGCGATTGGCCCGAAAGAAATCAGAAGGTGGCAACTGCTCCAATGTTTGTTTAAGTGAACGGTGCACTAAGCAATAACGCTGGTCAAAATAAAATTTTGAATAGTTTCCCAAAGATTCGATCAGGTATATATCTGCCAGCTTAATAAAATAACAAGATTCACCTTCTTTTAAAAAAATTTGCTTGTTCATGCCTTCAACGGCGTTAGTATCCTTCTCCATATCTTTTCTCACTTTTTCAATGGCCTTCGACAACCGTTCAGGCTTTACAGGTTTCATTACATAGTCAAGAGCATTTTTTTCAAACGCTTCAACAGCATACTTGTCATAGGCGCTAATAAAAATTACCCTCGGAGCTGTTTTTAATTTCTCGAGTAAATCAAAACCGTCGCTTTGGGGCATGTTCACATCAAGAAAAAGAAGTTGGGGTTGATAAAGTTTGATTATTTCAAGTGCTTCGGTAACATTTCTGGCTTCTCCAAGAATCTGTATATCCGGAAAAGAAGCCAGTAAATACAGCAGTTCCTTCCTCGCCAGGCGTTCATCATCTACAATCAGGGCGCTGATCTTGTTATTCATAAACGAGGTATGATGACAACGGCCTTTACCCGTTCATTTTCTGAGCTGATGGTTAAAGAGGCGCTTTCTCCGAAGTTGAGCTTCAATCGCTTTTCAAGATTTCTAAAACCGATACCTTCCTTTTCCTTCAATTTCAAATGTCCGTTGTTTTCCACGCAAAGCTTCAATTGATTGCCTGATATAATTCCCGTAATGGTAATCTTTCCGCCCTCCTCATTTTGACTAATACCATGTTTGATTGCATTTTCAGTCAGCACTTGCAATATCATTGGGGGGACCACCATATCGAGTGCATTCGGATCCATCCGAATATCATACTCCAGCCTTTCCTCAAACCTGATTTTTTCAATGCAGAGGTAATCAGTTACCAAGGCAAGCTCGTCCTTCAAAATTATTAATTGCCTGTTGTGAAAATTTAATGATGTTCTTAGCAAATCAGCAAGTTGTGTAATAGCCTTTCGTGCACCATGCGGGTTTTCCAGTGTAAGTGCTTTAATACTGTTGAGTGCATTAAAGAGGAAATGCGGATTGAGTTGATTCTTTAAACTATCAAGCTCCGCTGATTTGAGTAGGGCCTCCGCTTCAGCTTTTTCCTGTTTTATACGCGCATTTTCGGCTTCCGTCCTTCCGAGTGATAGTGCAAACTTATATATGTGATAGGCAAAAAACCATGGTGAAACAAAGATGCAGTTAAAAGTAAGATAACTGAGATAATCTAAAAAATAGAGTGGTTCAGTATGGGTCTCTTCCAATCGGTAATAAAAGAGTATGGACATGACTGCAAGTGTCGCACCTAAAGCAACAGTTCCAATTAACGAGTAACCAATCACAGAAAATAATGATGTGTAATTGACTTCTCGCATATGAAGCGTTTTACGATATATATGAGTACCCAGAATACTAATAATGTTAAAGAATATTAATTCGATTAAACCGATTTCGAAGCTATGAATCCTCCATATGTTAATATTTAAGTAGACATTATATAATGTCCAGGACATAACTTGAATCCACCAATACTTATGTACATGGCTTACATTCTTCCATATCGACATTATACCAGGCACTTCCGTTGGGATGAAGGATAAAAGTATGAATAGTCATTCACTACTACATCTGCTTAATGCCCATCATGCGATTCAAATACGTTTATCCCTAAAAATGGACGCTCGTGTAATTTATTTTAATGACAAAATTTCATTTTCTAACATTTGCCATTAACAAAAAACTAAAATCATGAAAAAGTTATTCTTTGTACTTAGTCTTGTTTTCACTATATCCATTTTGAGCAGTACTGTCAATGCTCAATACCAGGTGCGTATGGCAGCAGAATTCGATCCATGTACAGGAACGCTCATCACCTGGCCTCTTGGCATTCCAAAAGAGCTGGTCATTGATCTGGCAAAGGAAGATATCCTATATATTGCCGTAGGCTCAACAGCAGAGCAAACAAGTGCCACATCCCAATTCACTACATGGGGAGTGAACCTGAACAATTGCGTGTTTGTTCAAGCACCTCACAACACCCATTGGTCCAGGGATTGGGGGCCAAACTGCACGTTCGACAGCGCCGGAGAAGCTGGCATTTTGGATTTCATTTTTAAGGGATATCTGCATGTTCCGGGATGCGGCTCTTCCGGTAGCGCTTCTTATTTTGGAAGTTATACCAAAGATGATGCGGCCAACTCCATCATGGCAAGTACTTTGGGCTTGCCGCTCCGGTTTATGCCAAGCTATTTTGTTGGGGGAAACAACATGGTGGATGGCTTAGGTACTGCCATTTCCTCGCATCAAATTATTAAAGAGAACGAAAAAAACGCGATTGACTCATCTACCTTCAGGGCTTATGCAGAAACATATTGTGGCATAAATAACTATTACTTTGTAGATAATCCAGAGCATAATGGCATCCAGCATATTGACTGTTTCGCGAAATTTCTTGATGAGGAAACAATTCTGATAAAAGAGGTCAATCCAACCAATCCCGATTATGATTGCGTTGAACATCTGGCTGACCAGATAAAAGCTATGAATAGTACTTATGGAAGACCCTATAGAATTGTCCGGATACTTGCCGGTGAATACAGTGGCAATCTGACTGCCGCCTATACCAATGCCCTGATTCTTAATAAAAAGGTCTACGTTCCGCTGTTCGGCATTTCAACGGACTCCACAGCATTGCAAACATACCGTGATGCCATGCCCGGTTATACAGTAACCGGATATACTTCTTCCGGCGCTTCCAAATGGTACTATTATGATGCACTTCACTGCCGCACTATGGGCATTTTCGATAAGGATATGCTACGGATTGTTCACAGGCCCATGGATTCTATTGTCAGCGTAGCATCAAATCTCATTACGATATCAGCGGCCATTGACGCCCGAAGCGGTAAAGCGCTCATGCAAGACAGTTGCCTCCTATATTGGAGAATTAAGGGTGCGTCTACCTGGCAGAGTGTTCAATTAACAAATACCAGCGTTCCGGACTCGGTGTCAGCAAGTATTCCTTCGCAACTCCCGGGAACAATTATAGAATACTACCTTAAGGCGGCGGATTTATCGGGCCGGGTGGTCACTTTGCCAAGGTCGGCTCCAAGTTGGGTGTTCAGTTTTACGACGAGTGGCAGCGCATGCCTTATTCCAACTGGACTGAATTCAACTAATATCACTGCTAATAGCGCTGATTTAAATTGGAATGCAGTTGAAATATCTTCAAAGTACAAAATTCAATACAAGAAAGCGCTACCAGGTGAATCCTGGACCATCGTAAACGTCACTGCTCCTGCTTCTACTTATCACCTCTCAGCGTTGAGCTCCAGCACCAAATACAAATGGAGAATAAAAAGTCTTTGTGGAACTGACAAATCAAGTTTTTCTGAGATAGTAAAATTTACCACGGATGCTCAAAAGGCAAATAGTGATGCAAGCAAGGAGAACCGAGAGTTGACAATTTATCCCAATCCAGTTGAATCCTTTGTTCAAATTGGATTTACTTTAAAAGAAAGCAGTACCGTAAGTATTGACCTCCTTGACGTGCAGGGCAAAATGGTGCGAAGATTATTTACCGGCCACGTCGCAGAAGGAATTCAACAGTTAAATCTTGACATGACACCCTTTGCAAATGGAATCTACATGTGCAGGGTAATGTCGAAAGATTTTGTAGAAGTAGTTAAAATCGTTAAGCAGTAATTCACAAGAACAAGCTATTGCAGGGACGCTGAATTTGATCCGGCGTCCCTGTTTACTTTGCGATTAACATTTTAGTCGAAGATAGTCCCCGCTACCTCGAGAGTCCGGATTTTTAATCACATGTGTTCGAAATCTTTTTGAATGATTTGATGGCTTGGTCTTGAGGAATATTTCTGTCAGGTAAAGCAAGTGCAAAATCTATCTCGATCAATTCATCATTTTTTTTCTCCGTGGGAAAAATGCAGTGCTGCTCATGCACTATTATTTTTACTATTGCACAACCACCTAAATAGATTACTTGAAAATTAAGCTCAGCAGGGCTTTGCTCATAATTCGAACAGCAATTATTTCAAATCCGGACTAACCATGAATTTTTATTTCTGGCTCATGAAATGAATATTATCAATTTCCGGAATAGGGTAGATCGGCACATGCGGCACGCGTACGCCAGCTAGGGACACGCCGGCGGTGGATATTTCTTGAATATACATGATTAAACTGTAAGCTCACTTTTCCAGCTCCAAATATGAATGAAAGTCAATTCAGTAAAGGGTTCCAATTGTTTTGAACACCTATCATTACAAATCCCGACCAACAGAGACAAAACACTCATAACAAAAAGAGCCTTCCGGTTTTATTCGAGAATAACTTTTCCTAGTATTATTTTTTCATCAACCGTTACACTTATGAGGTAAAGTCCCTTTGGATAACCTGTAAGATCCAATACTTGATGCAAAGTCTGCTGATGAAAAGATTTGATCTCTTTTCCCATTGCATCAAATACTTTTACTTCTGCATTTTCTTCAATAAGCTGAATTGTAAAGATACCGGATCCAGGATTGGGAAATATTTTTAAGCGGGTAAACTCTTCCTCACCATCTTCAAAATCATCCGGTAATTCATATTCTAAGTCACTTGTTTCTCTTAAACCAGGGCTATTACCAGTATAGCTACACGGGTGAATGAAGGCTTTGAAATCATTTGAACCGGTTTGACTAGCTTCAAAACCGGGATTCAGATCGATATAGGTACCCGCACGATAAGTCACATTTACTGTCGGTGCAATAATAGCTGTAGATGTAATCTCATTCACAGCTTCATGAAAGGCGCTTGAATTTTGTGAGCCGGAAAAATTGAAGTTCAAATTATTTGGACAGAATAAATCATGTTCCCATACGCCGCGCCCTGCCGTAGAAACTCTGATCTTGTTGATAGAATAGTTAATTTCTATTCCTTTTAATGGAATGTGTGTAAGATTACTTCCTAATGCTAACCACTGAGAATTATTGTTTGGTGGGGGATTTACAAAATCCAACATGGAATTATTTGAATAAAACACGCCAACATCATTCGCTACATAGATTCCACCATTACTTCCTTTTTCTGTAATAATGTTTCTTGCATCCATGGGTAAACCACCAGCATTAAGAGTTCCGGCAATGTTGATGAATGTAGGAGCGTTGGGATTTGTATAGTCAGCTCGGTATAGCTCCGGAGCAACCCAGTATCCAACGTTATAACCCAAATAAACGATATTCGGATTTGAGCTGTCAACACATATATAGCTAAAGTTGATTTTGCAGTTCGATCCCGGGCAATTAGGTAAAGTCAATTCCACCCAGCTATTTCTTACGTTGTTACTGTTGGGATCCAGTACAATATCATTACGATATAATTTACCATAATACGGTGGGGCGTTCTGACTTAGTGTTACGTACATTGTATTTGGATTGCTGGTAGGGTAAATACCTTGAAAAATCCAATAGTTTCTTACAATGTTATCAGGCCAAGGATTTGCAATCAAGTTTATATTAAAGAAATCTGAAATTTTTTCCGGAGTACCTAACCCCCTGCTGCTACTTCTAAATATTTCTTCATAAGTAAATGACCCGCTAGTAACCTTTGATGAAACATAAACAATTTCAGGATATTTCTGATTTTGAAAAATAAATGGAGAAAAGCCATTGTTACCAATAAAGTTGGTTGCATTGTAGGAATTAGCAACTCCCCCGGAGCTTGATAAGAAGTGTGGATAAGTGTACGGCTGATTATTTTGAGCTGCCGCCCATGCATAGTTTGGATCAGAATAATCTACAAGAGGAGGCATACCATCACCGCCATACACTGTTTTCCACGACAGAGATGGATTGCTGGAATAAGTGCCACTACTCAAAACAGTACCATCGTGATCCAATCCCACCATTATTTTTTCGGGATTAGTTGCTGAATTGGAGAAATCACCATTAGCAATGGCAAGTCCGTTACTTCGCGTCTCCATTGTGGTACAGTCGTCGTTGGAATAGCTCACCCCTCCATGCGTTCCGAGGTAAACCTCAGTTGTGCAAGCGATACAATTGTTAGGTGGCGTTATGATTTTATCGACATCATAGTGGTATTTGAAATTGGAGGTATCGTAAGAAAAATAAGAGCCGAAGCTACTTCCACCATTAGTCGATTTTCTAAATTGGATCCCAGCCGACAGGTAAACAATGTTAGGATTATAATTCGAAACACAAAATCCATCGCCTCCGGTTTGGGAGGGATTGGTGCTTTTAAATGTCACAATCCCTGACACAAAATTATATTTATAGAGGTCATTGTGATTAGTGACTGTTCTTTGTAAAACATAAACATCGTTGGGTGCAGCATCCGAAACTTCGATAATGAGCTGTGAAGTAGAATAGGTATGGCTGTGACCGGATGTAGTTAACGATGGTAATATGGTCCATAAGGGTGTGGGGTTGCCACCATCACTGGTTGTTTCTACTGTCCATGTATTGGAAGAATTTTTTTTAGTGATGATTAACATCCCTGAATTATTGGTACGGAATTCCATATCCTCAATCCATCCTGAATTAATCTGAGTCCATATAACCGAAGAACCATTAATGTTGTTGCTTCTGTAAAGTCCATCTCTTGTCGCTACATAACCTCTTGCAGGATTGGTTGGGTCAATTAATATCTTTGTTACTACCGAAAGAATGTTAAATGCATAGTTTGAAGGTGTATACCCCACAGCAGGACCTATTAACTGCCACGTTGCTCCCGAGTTATTAGTTCTATAAATTCCACCTAGGGTGCCCAAATGAACAAAACCATACGAGCCTCCTACATTGGAAGCTGCATACCACGTATTTTGATCGTCAGGGGCAAAAGCTGCTGAGCTGCACCCAGAACGATTCCAAAAATCAGAACCAGCATTATTCCATTGCATGCCTTTATTACTGGTAAAAAAAAGTCCGCCTGCTAGGGACCAGGCTAGTATTTTATCCGGATTTAAACGACTAAATACCATGTCATGAATTATTCCAACACCCAGTTCGCCGCCACCTAAATAATAAATGCCATGATTTGGCTGATTGAATGGGCCAATTTCCTTCCATGGATCTGAATTACCCAGCGTTTTGTTTTTGATTGTATAGTTCCTACCATAAAATTTTTTAACTGCAGTAGCGTAATCTTTGTATGTAGCATTAGGTGAAAGACGCGGCTCCCAGAATCTCAACCATCTCTGATATTCGCTATATTCGCTTCCTTCACCATAGAGGATTGAATCTCCAAATTCAACCACTTGTTCTTCGAAATAAGCTTCTTTCTCTGATTTAATTTGACTAAACGGTTTGTTTAAATCACTTTCCTGGGCTCTGCTTTGGATACTTAGAAAAGATGCAATAATAGAGGCAACAATAATTTTTTTCATAATTTAAAGTTTAATACGAAAAAGGGTGAAACTATTTTTGAACCTGACTATTTTCCAACTCTTTAATCTTTTTATTAAGCGCTATTACATAAAGAGTCAGTTCCTCTATTTTGGCCAATAACCTTGCATCCATATCCCCAAGATCAATTCCATTTTCTACAACTTCAGAAGCAGAGGGTATTCCCGGAAGATGCTTATTTGAATTAATAAATTCTTCTAAATCATTGATCGACCTTAAATCATATTCATCGCTAAAAATATGATCAGACCAATTTCCGGAATTTTTAACGGCTACGCGTACCTTCTCTGTTAAAATGCCCGTTTCAACAAACAATTTGTAATTCGTGTTGGGAATATTAACTATTGCCGGATCTCCAATTAGTACATTTCCATTCACCGTAAATTGAGCCGTTGGATTATTAGTATTTATACCAACCTTTCCGTTGTTTCCAAGAAACAACAAATAGTTACCTCCCGTACCACTCGATAAAGCAGGTCTCCAGAAATTCATACCTTCTTTTCCTGCTACTGCTTCTGTATATTCAAGTCCCCATTGACCAAAAGGTGCAACGCTTGGTGTACCTCCAAATATTATCATTGGTCCACCCGCTGAATTTGCTCCGGTTATCTTAATGAATCCATCATGAACATGTAATTTACCGCTTGGTGCCAGTGTTCCTATTCCTACATTACCGGTAGTTTGATTGATGAGCAGGCGACCTCTTTTAACCGATGCACTATCCGATTCTATCAAGAAATTCCCTGACCCTTGTACCGTATTTCCTGAGCCGAGCGAGTAAAGAGACCAGACCACTGCTCCTGTAGCGGTATTATTTTTTAAATGTAACCCCGCTGCGCCATTACCTAAGAAGCCTCCGTTTTGTGTTACTTTAATACCATCCTCAGGAGACGTAACATATACTTCAAGTTTATTAGTAGGCAGTACTGCCCCAATGCCAACGTTTCCACTACTTTTAATTATTAAACCCGGATCCGCCACATTTTGCATGAAAAGTATATCTGATGTGCCAAGTGGATTTTGGTTCTGGAAAATTGCAGATCCTGCCCCTACACTAAAAGATCCAGGCGTACTTGAAAAAAATACCTTTAATCCGTTATTTTCTCCCGTAGTCGTTCTTTCAATTAACAGGGGGATATTTGCAACATTAGCATATCTTAAATGCAGTAATGTCGCCGGTGCACTACTATTAAAACCTGACCCAATACCTACATTCCCCGTTCTATAAATGTTTCCATTGGATGTGGTCGGTCCAACCCATTGAGCAGATGCAGAATAAGTTAGCATGGATAAAAAAATAATTTTAAACACGTGTTTCATTTGATGCAGATTTTAAGGATGAAATGTTAAACTCTATTTATCAAAAATATGATACTTGATAATGAAATCTGTTTAAACATACATTATTTAAACATTAAATAAAAAATAGTTTCTGTTTTGAACCCAATTGTTAGTTCGGATTTGTAATCTCACGTGTTCGAAACCTTCGACACAATCATAAATAATGCAATTATCAATATTTTGAATTAGGATTCAGTTTGCTGATTTTTGCGTGATGCGAGTCAAACAATTATTATCACTCCTACCAGACTTTCAAAAGGAAATGCTGGGCGCTGCACGCAAAGCAGATTATCAGGTTAGTAAACTCACCGGCAAGAGCATCTTCCAGTAGACTCTGCTTATCAAAAACCCTTTCCAAAATAGTAGCTGAGCTGTACAAATGTTTCCGTGTATTTAAATGCTCCCCTTCCCCAAAACCATTGACCGATGCCAGCCTGTATATCAAGCCTGTTTTTGTAAATAAAATCAAGGTTGAAGTAACCTCGCAGCGCTTTAGAATTGTTGAGATTATTATTCCTGTACGGACTGTAAAAGCGGTCTCCTACATCTGCCAGTCCGCCATTACCAAGTCCGCCCGTGTAGTCGATCCAGAACTTTGGAAGCAGGGTGACTTTATAGCTGAGCCTGATGTTATAACCACCATTGATACCAAGCAGCAACTGATCTGAATAAGCAGTTCTCTTAAGATGAATATTACGCCGCCAGTTGAATCCAGCAAAAGCCTGTAAGTAGAATGATCCCGTTGCAAAAAATGAATGGCCGGTGTGAAGTATAAAGGCGAAGTCGCGTCCATTCAGTCCGCGCCATTCGCTTCCTGCTTCCACCACGGTATCACGCAATACATACGAAGTATCGTTCGCTTCATCATTAAAGTTGTAAATCAGGTATTGATAGTTGTACCTCGTATAAGCATTGCCGGGTTGCTGATAGAGATCAGGGAAACGCGAGTTTACTTCCACAGCCATTGGCCACTTACCATGCAGGAACTGGTATTTCAAGCCCAGCCATGAGTCGGTGAATCCTGAGTTCAGTTCCCACATGGCATAATGATATGTTCCATCCGGCCCTTTCACCATGTTTCCGTTTTCGTCATAATATGTATGCAGCTTACCTGTTTTCGGATCTCTCACCTGTGTCTCTCTTCCTTCAAGCCAGTTCAGTGTCCAGTTGAGCTCCAGGTTTTTTGCGATGCCCATAGCGCCCTGGAAATAGTAATAGCGGAAGTCATGCAGCTTGCCATTCACCATTACACTGTCGGGGGATGATACCAAGGCAAAGCTGTCAATATCATCTGTAAGATCTTTGAATGTCCCGTTAGGGTCAAGGTGATAATGCTGCCAGCGTTCACTCGCCACCTTGCGGCTGAAACCGATGTATAAGCCTGTTTGGCCTTTTCCAAGTACCCACGGGCCGCCGGCTTGTGCAAGGTCCGTTGCAGTCGCCATCAGCATCGCCGTGATGATGGCTGCCCTGAACTTCTTAACAAGCATTGTGATTCGTTTCATAGCCGATACATTATTTATAACTATGCTGCAGCAGAAGGAATTTCTGACTGTAATTGGAACAGGTGAATATGGTAAGTGAGATAAATGCAGAATGGCTTAGCGAATGAAAATCTTCTTCGATAATATTCCACCATTTTGCCGGATGGTTACCAGGTAGATTCCTTTTCCGAAGGAAGAAAGATCAAAACGGTTCAGCTTAGAGCTGACAGGAGCAGTGATAATTGTTTCGCCAAGCAGGTTACTGATTGTAACAGTTGCATCTACATTTTGCTCTTCGTTCATCACAATATTGACCACGGCATCGGCGGCATAGATGCTGCAAGGAGAGGTGGAAACGGTTACCGGTATTCCCACATTGCCCGCATCACCAGACTGAATCGCCACTGCATGTTGACTTTCGTAGGCAAAATCTTTGATGACGATCTGCGCGGGTGACTTTGTAACATCGAGCCGGATCCATCCATAATGGTTGTTGCCATCACCTCCTGAGAACCGAAGACCGATATATTTGTCCTGCAGGTTATTCCATTGGCCGAGGAAATTAAATGGTTGAGGCTCGTTGATGAATGACCGCACGAGTGTGCCAAGATCGGCTGTGTTGGGAATAGCCCAGAAGTTAGCACCCGGACCAATTTCCTTACCGGAGTTCAACGCGCTGGCGCAATACAGCGGCAACGGCGTGCTGCAAATAGGAGCGCTGAAAAGATTGGTATATCCCATCATCGCATTTCCGGCGGCGCCAAACTGCCGGACAGCGGCAAGGTTTACCTGGTTAGGGCCATTGTTGGACGCCACAGATGACCATACAGCAAACTCCACGTCATAGGTTCCGTTGCCGTCAAGATCAAGGTATTCCGGCACCGTATAGTTGTCGCCGACCACGTCGTCCTTATAAATAAGATCGGGAGACACATCGTGATAGATGATTTGGCCGTCGGCCATTTTTACCGTGGCAAGTACCGGCAACACCAATAATGAATATTGCCTGAGCCTTTCCTGCAGCGTATGTTTTTGTGTCATTGTTTCCGGTTAAAAATTTACGCAGGTTAATGTCCGGAATCATCTTCCAAATCTTCCGGACAGATCATTATCTGCGATTGAAAAAGGATACTACTGCACCAGGAATTTTCCATTCATCCATTTTCCATCTTCGTAAACCGAATAAAAATAGATGCCTGCAGAGAGTCCGGCTTTCTGCATTGTAAACTGATTACCTGAAAAGTTATAAGGAGCATTCACCGTTCTGCCCATCGCATCCAGTACTATAACCCGGGCATTCACCTGCTGATCTGCAAAATTAAATTGCACAAAGGGAGCTGCAGGATCATTTATTACCAGAGGCGCTTCCGCTATTGCTTCTACATCCGTTGCGATTTGACCTAACAGGCTGTCAATGGCAAAAGACACAGCATACAGTCCGTTATCAAACCAGCCCTGTTTCTTATAAATCGTTCCGTTGGGATTGATCAGGAAAGAAGGATTGGGTGCAAGTGCAAACGTTTCCCACCATTTATTGCAAGGGCCATCGAGCAAGACTGGAACATTAATGTCTAAAGCAGCAAGCATGTCCATTGCTGTGCTCTTTCTGTCGAAGTAGCTAACGGCTTGCGGATAGATAATGCCAGCTTGTATATTGGAATTCAGTTCCCACACTTCCCCTTTGTACGGACTGATATCAGGATCTTGAGGATGCGCTTCCACTGTATAGATAATGAAGATGTGGATGAGATTGCCATACGTTGCCTGCAAATCATTCAGCTCATCAAGGTGGTTACGGTATTTGGGACAGGTATAATTTCCGCCTACGAGTAAAACAGGTTTTCCGTCGGTGAGTAATTCACCCATTTGCAGGGAGTCGTTATTGACGGTATAAAGTGTAAAGTCAGGAATGGTATCTCCCTCATGCAAGCCTGGCGCTTCGAAAATGTTTCCCGGATCAATGGCTAGTGGAATCGGACAGATTAAATCATTGTCATTCGGTAAAGCGTAAAGACCAATGGACGGTTTTAAGACCGGCTGTGCGATGGCGCCCATTCCGATAAAAAGGAAGCAACAAAATGCTGGAAAAAATCTGAATGGTAATGCTCCTTTCATAGACAATTGTCAGACACAAAGAGAATCATTCCACGCAAGGTTTTTTGTTAATGAAGCTTAAATTTTTAAAAATCAAATGTTAAGCATTTGTATGAGTTAGCCGGAAGATGGGATGAATGTTGTTTGAACCCGGACGGACCCAATTACCATGCTTCTGTAAATTGCAACAGACTTTGATTTTCCGTCCGTGGTTGGCATCCTCGCCAATCACTTCATCAACCAGGCACAAAAACCATTCATAAACTTCATCATGGGTTCTTGTAACTTTTGCAGGATAGAATTCCCCTGTGTTCCGCTACCACACTGCCATGCTTGAAGCGGAGACACGGCTACGGTGCAATGAGTACAAATACGTACCTATGAGCTGCTTGGCAGTTGAACCTGGCAAAGTCACACAGCGCAGTAGCAGTACGGCATTGTTTTACCGGGGAGAATCTTGAAAAAAATATCATGCTTCCACTGAGTTTGTACTCAGCTTGTTGAAGTGCTCAGCATGATATTTTTTTTCTTTTCTTGTCACGTGGGATTACTAACATTAATGATTCTAAATACCGATCAAAGGAGCATTAATGTCATCTGAAATTACTGAACGATAATCCTTTCAGATACAACTTGATCCCTGCTGATCAGGTTAACCAGGTAAAGGCCGGGATATAGTGATTGCAGATCCAAATCAAACTTGTTGGCATAGCTGGAGTTGGGGCTAAGGACTAATTTACCGTCAGAAGAAAAGATTTGAACATTTACAGGAGCCGAAGCTGAATGTTGGATGGTCAGTATTTCTGAAACCGGATTAGGATAGAGCGCCAAACTTAATGTTGGTTCCACCACTATTCCGGTACTTGAATAGGTGTTTTTGGCAAAAGAGGAATTATCACAAACAATTTCAGACACCAACGTGGGTATGAAGCCCGATACATAAGTGTCGGTCAATGTATTAAAAGCTACCATTTTCAGTTCGGAATTCGTATCGATTGCGGCCAGCAAAAAGGTGCTTGTATTTTGGTCAAAACAAGATGAACCGCCAATGTAATATGGAAACGCGGATAAGTCACCACGGTTAGTTATTTCTCCGGTCAGCTTATCTATTTCAACAATATTCCTGCCGGTAAAATTAAACAGTGCATCATAGGAATCGCTTAAGGCGAATATTTTCCCGTTACTATTATCATAATTCACACAGGTAATATTGTTATAAGACGCAGTCGTGGTTAATATTGTTTTCGTGTATGAAAACACACTATCTCTTACAGGTATTGCATACAGGCACGATGCCGGATCGTTGGTAAACCCTATGTAGTACAGGATACCGTTGTTCGAATCAAAACCGATGGCATCGGCGACAATACCGCTCGCACCGGGTTCATAAATAATTCCAATCAGGCTATCTTCATTCGAATTAATGTCAAAGGCATAAACACTTATATATTCTTCGGCTTCCATAATGAGGTTATACATCTTTCCTGTGCTCATATCGAATTCTGAAATATTGGAAAAGGAAGATCCCTCCGCCAGACTCTGTTCGTTGGTGGTGGAATTAAATGAGTACAAACCGGAGTTCATTTCCGAAATTCCTGTTAAATAGTAATTGCTGTTGAAAGCATCAAACGCTGAGCTACCAAAATAATACCCATCCAGAATGGTTGGAGTTACAGTTACTGATGAAGAATCCAGCGGCTGCCATTGTATAAGGTCAATTTTTCCTGTTCCTGTATTAACAGCAGCACCGATGAGTTGTATTTGTGCCTGAACACTAATGTTCATCACCAGAACTGCTAAAATGCAAAATAGAATACCTTTCATGTTACTTCGGTTTCAGCTTGAAACAACATGAAACTAATATTGTTCAGCCATACTCCTTATTTCTGCAAATGATGATACCTGTCTCCCGATGGAGGCTCACCCGGGCCTTGGGTAAACTACTTCCGTCCGTGGATGGCGTCCCGTAACCAGTGACAAGAATGCAAACGAGCGCGAGCGCGTTGAACTCCAAAATGCAGATTCAATAGTCAGTGGCAAGAAGCAATGGCACTTGAAATTGGTTGGCGGGAAGCCAACCAGGGACAAATGTTTATGACTGTTTGAGATGGAATTTTATGCTGATTTTCCCCAATAGAAATATGAATGAAAGTTAAGTCAGTCAGATTTTCTGAGGGTTTCGAACACCTGTGATTTGTAATCCGGGCTCATGGGAGCAGTTAATTTTCGAACCATGTACCATTGATACAATCACTCTTTAATAAATTTAGTTTGAGCAATGATCTTGCCATCAGAACCGGTAATTTTCAGAAAATAAATACCAATTTCAAACCTGGACACATCAATCTTATTCATGCTTATGTAACTGCCGATCTGTAATCCCATACTATTAAAAATTTCCACATTACATCCATCATCTAAGGACAGATTAACGAAGTCATGCGCGGGATTGGGATAGACTAGAAGTGCTGGTGCAGTATTGTTTGTGATTTGTTCTTTAATCATTGAACTATTGCATATTGACAGCACCTCAGATGAAGTCAATGCCTGGCTATAGAAAGTAAGGTCATCAAGTTTTCCATTTGTACATTGATTTTTTGCAAAGCAACCACCACTGCAGTCCTCTTCTTGCCCGACCAACAGGGAAATACAAGGTATGGGACTGCTGTTTCCTTGATAGGAATTAAGCAGATCACCATCAACATATAGTTTTATCAAGTTACCTTCCCGTGACAGTACAACACAATACCAGGTGTTTACAAATAGCAAATCAGGAAAAGTATAACCAGCACCATTCAAGGCCAATCGCCAGGTGAGATTTACTCTTTCATAAGCTAAACCCAATCGATCAAGTGTAGGGGAAGAGCCGGTAATAATATGATTTGTTGGAAAACTGCCGGTCTTATGGAAACCATTAAAGTTTACTTTAAAAGAAATGCTGAAATCTGATATCCCATCAATAATTGATGGTGGAAGAATTAGGTAATTTGAGATGTTGTTGCCAAGCTTTAGAACACCATTTGCCGTTGCATTTCCTGCCAGTTGTCCATTATTGCCATTGCCGCTTTGATCGAGTACGTTCCCATTAAAATTGTATGATGCAATAATTCCACCTATTTGACCAGATGACCGTTCAATGGTTAACATGGTAAACAGAATTAGCATAAGAATCTTTGAATGGCTATTCATAGTAAATATTTTTTATAAAGTTATACAAATATCCCATCCCGTTACCCGTAAAGCCCATTTGTCCGGATTTGTAATCGGACTAACGGGAGTGGCAAGGGATATTTGAAAGTGAAATTAATTCCGTCCGTGGTTGGTGGGACGCAACCAGGGACAAGATTCAATAGTCAATGGCAAGAAGCAATGGCACTGTACAGTTGATGATGCCATGATAACATTTGAATCAGCTATGTTTGCTGTTCCCGGCTAAAGGGTAATATATCAAATGAAAGCAATCGTTTACACGCAGTACGGTACACCAGGTAGGCTACAGTGTAAAGAGGTGGATCAACCAACACCTAAAGATGGTGAGGTGTTGGTAAAAATTCATGCTGCATCTGTCAACTCGTGGGACCTTGACCTGTTGCGCGGCGATCATCTGCTGATCCGGCTGCTGAGCGGGTTGACAAAACCACGGCACACCATCCTCGGCGCAGACATTGCCGGAATAGTGGAAGCCGCGGGTAACAATACTGCTGCATTCAAGCCTGGCGATGCCGTTTTTGGTGATATAGCCGGCTGCGGCTTCGGTGGCTTTGCTGAATATGTTGCCGTTCCTGAAAAGTTGCTGGCGAAAAAATCGCCGGCTATGACCTACGAGCAGGCAGCAGCTTTGCCACAGGCCGGCCTGCTTGCTTTGCAGGGACTTCGTTACAAAAGAGGAACATGGAAATCAGGACAGCAGGTGCTGATCAACGGAGCAGGCGGCGGCGTAGGAACCATCGCCCTTCAGTTGGCCAGGCAATGGGGCGCTGAAGTTACCTGTGTGGACAAAGAAGAGAAGTTTGATATGCTGCGCTCGCTGGGCGCAGTTCATTTGATAGACTACACTACCACAGATTACACCCGCAACGGCAAACAATATGATTTTATCCTGGATGTAACCGCCCGCCGTAGCATCACAGATTACCGACGTGCGCTAAAGGCAAACAGCACTTTTGCCATGATTGGCGGTTCGATGGGTGGATTGTTGCTGAAGCTGATGTTAATGGGTCCGCTGATTTCTTCCATGGGAAGCAAGAAACTCGGTATCATGGGATACCATGTTAACCGTAAAGACCTCGATACACTCAGCCAGTACTTTGAAGGAGGCAAATTGTTGCCGGTGATTGACAGTAGCCTTCCGCTGACGGAGGTTCCTGCTGCCATGCAACGACTGGCGGATGGTAATGCTCAAGGCAAGATTGTGATAACGATTGCCCATTAATACGTTAAGCAGGAAGGTGCCGGAATTAATAGTCGTACAAGACAATAGGCTACCTATATTTGACTGTTCAGGAAGGGCTGATGGTATGGGCCTCTTACAGAATTTCTCATAAAATTTTAAGAAGCAGAATGGATGATAGAAAAGAGAGCAAAAAGAGGCAGTTGTCAGCCGTTATGTTTACGGACATCGTTGGCTACACTGCCCTGATGCAGGGTGATGAAGAGGCGGCGATGAAAGCCAGGAACCGCCACCGTGATGTTTTTCAGCAACAACATGAGCAACATCATGGTGAGATTATCCAGTATTATGGTGATGGCACCCTCAGCGTTTTCAAAAGTGCCGTGGAAGCCGTGCAATGTGCCATCGAAATTCAACGGAGTTTGCAGCAGGATGACCCAGTCCCATTGAGGATCGGGCTTCACATGGGTGATATTGTGTTTAACACGACGGATGTGTACGGCGACGGAGTGAATTACGCTTCGCGCATCCAAAGCATGGGACTGGCCGGCGCAGTGCTGCTGTCAGCAAAAATAAATGACGAGCTCAAAAACCATCCGGAAATCTCCACCACCAGTTTAGGACTATTCAACCTGAAGAATATTGAAGGCGATGTGGAAGTATTTGCAGTAACAAATGAGGGAATTACCGTTCCCCTTATTTCAGAATTACAAGCGAAGCAAAAGCATAGTGATAAGACCATTGCAGTACTTCCATTCGTAAATATGAGCGCGAATGCGGAGAATGAATATTTCAGCGATGGCATTACTGAAGAAATTATCAATGCCTTGTCGAAAATAAAAAACCTGAAGGTGACCTCCAGAACTTCATCCTTCTACTTTAAAAACAAAAATATTCCTATCAGGCAAATAGGCACCGAACTCAATGTGGCAGCGGTAATAGAAGGTAGTGTTCGCCTGGCGGGAGATAAGATCAGGATTACGGCACAGCTGGTGGATACAAAGGAAGATTTTCATTTCTGGTCGAAAACATGGGATAAGAAACTGGAAAATATTTTTGAGATTCAGGACGAAATCAGCCTGCGAATCGCGTACAAGCTAAGAGAACATTTCGGCCACTTCGAAATACAGGATCACCTCGTAGGTAAACAAACAGACAACATACAGGCTTATGAATGTTCACTAAAGGCTAAGTTCCACTTCAATAAATGGAATGCGGATGATATGCGCAAGGCTATTTCACTTTTCAGGCAAGCCATTGATCTGGATCCGCAGTACACGGAAGCCTATCAGGGCCTTGCCGAATGTTATGGATTTATGGCGATGATGCAGTTTATGCCTTATGCAGAAGCATGGGAAAAGTCAGCACAGCTCACACACAAAGCGCATGCGTTAAATGATAAGTTGCCGGCCGTTCAGTATCAGTTAGCGCGTCTCGCCTTCTTTCTTGACGGTAACTACCAGGAAGCGCTGCATCATACGAGGATGGCCCTACTGCTCAATCCAAGTTACGTGGAAGCCCAGCAATTTGTCTCCTACCTGCATATACTGGCAGGGCAAAAGGAAAAGGCCGCCCAACACCTTCAGATAGCAACCAAGCTTGATCCGCGTTCCCAGGCAACACTTTTCTATAGCGCTTATTTCGACTATATGGTGGAAGACTATGCTTCAGCACTCGAAAAATTAGATGAATGCCTGAGGCATAATCCGAAAAATATCCCCGCACACTCGGTTAAGTGCAGCTGTCTGCTGATGACAGGCAGAGCCGATGAAGTCCTTCTTTACTTTGATACAATGCCGGAAGGCACGGTGGTGGCCACAGAGCAAGCAGGTTTAAAGGGTCTTGCCTATGCAGTAAAAAATGATTCTGTCAATGCTTTGAAGCACCTCAGTTATTTGCGCGAGCAGGCAGAACCTTCCGCCAATCTCATCGCGGATTCCTATGCATTTCTCATGTATGCCATAAGCGGAGAAAAGGAGAAAGCGTTTGCATGGATCAGCCATGCCATTGCCATACACTCCTCTTTGCTCCTGATGCGATTTGGTGATCCCTTAGTGACACCCATAAAAGATGACGCAAGATACCTGGAGCTTCAGCAACTCATCTTCGGCAGAAAGAGATGACCCTCCACAACTGATGAGTGAAAAAAATACGGTTTCCCGATTATTCAATATTGCACTGCAACATGCTGAGAAGAGGACAGCACCCGTTGTCCCTTTAGTGTGGATTTGAAATCATTACTGTTCCAAACATGAGCAAAGCCTTCAGCCTCCGGTTGATGTTTTCATCAATCAGCATGTAGAAGCAGTACTTAAAAATACCTGCCACCGGCTGAAGAGGTAATCCGCAATTCATTCATCAGTGAAACGATGAATGATAAAAACCTATCCTGCATTCACGCATTCAATTGCCCATAGGCTGGTTTTGTTTTACGCAAGCAGTAAAATACTTATTTGTTTTATTATCTTGTTGACTAAACAAAAAAGCATTCCCATGCAAAAAGCCACCTGCACCGCTGTAATCTTCCTGCTGCTTATTTTTTCAAACAGCGTTTTTGCGCAAAACCTACCGCGAAATGATGAATCGTCCGGATAAGTACACCTTCAAACAAATTAGGGAGGCTTTTTATAAGGAATGGGAAACAAAAGAGGAAGCGGAAAAGCAAAAGGAAGCGATGACCGAAGAAGGTGAAGAAGAATTTGAAGGGGAGTACTATCAATTTAAGAGATGGGAAGAATTCATGAGTACGCACCTGGACGAGCAGGGGAGGATATTTAATTACAATGTGAGGAATCAGGAGGAAATCTCAAAAGAGCAGCTCGCAGGACTCAAAAAGGAAGAAATTGTTTCACCCAGCTGGCAGTTCATAGGACCACGCAGCACTTCATTAACCAATGGATTGCACATCGGTATAGGAAGAGTAAACTGCATTGCTTTTCATCCTACGGATGCAAACACCTTGTGGGTTGGCACCGCCTCCGGAGGGCTTTGGAAAAGTACCAATCATGGCGGAACCTGGAGCTGTATCACGGACAACATTTCAGCCGGATTGGGAATTTCGGGTATTGCTGTATCTACTGGAAATCCTGATTTGATTTACATACTCACAGGCGACGGTGATGGCGGAAACGAGCCATCTATCGGAGTTCTTAAAACTATTGATGGCGGATTAACATGGAATACGACCTCGTTATCTTTCAAGGAAAAGGATTATGTGCGTGCCTTTAAGCTTTTAATGATTGATGAAAACAACATGTTTGTTGCGACTAATCTGGGTCTTTATGTCACTCACGATGGTTTCACTACCAAGGCTTCCAAAAAGCTTAAGTATGAGAATACGTCCATCTACGATATCGAAGCTTGCCCTACTAATTCCAAATTCATGTATGCGGCATCAAACGGCAAATTTTTTCGCTCAAAAAACTACGGGAATAAATGGAATGAGATAATACCATCGGAAAGCGGCCTCCCCGGATTTGATCCGAATTCAAGAATTGCACTTGCGGTTTCAGTGGACAATCCACTCAGGGTGTATGCAGCATATGCAAGCGACCTTGCCAATTACAAAGGGATATATATGTCCGATGACAGGGGATTGAATTTTATTCAGCAGACTACTGCGATTGTAAATGTTATGGGTGGTCCTGAGGATGGAAGCGGAACCGATTCTCAATATTGGTATGACTTCACGCTGGCTTCCCCCGAATATGATGCTGATATGGTTTTTATCGGGGGAATTAACTTGTGGAAGTCTAAAGATAATGGAGGGAATTGGCTGATAAGCAGTACAGGCAATGAAGATGGTTCAGGAAGCCCTTCCTATGTTCACGTTGATCAGCACGCACTGGAAATGAACCCATTGAATAAATACATTTATGCAGGCAATGATGGAGGAATTTACTATAGTACAGATACCGGAAAAACCTGGATTGATCTATCTCCTGGTCTTGAGATTTCACAGATTTACCGAATGAGTGATGTAGATCAAATCAATTCATCAATTTACTTTGGTACTCAGGATAATGGTACAAATCAATTGCCGCTCAATAATACGGCTGCAAATACCACGGGAGGTGGTGATGGAGGTGCGGTTGCCAGTAAAAATGGCTATGTATATGCTTCAAACAACTGGGGCGCTTTAAGCCGTAATACCAGCGCCAATGTTACCAACCTTTTGACAAGGGTTAATATCACTCCGCCAAATGAAAGTTCTCACATGCTCATTTACTATCCATTTGAAATTGATCCTGTAACAGATGGCGCTATTTGGGCTGCTTACGATACGCTTTATAAAAGTATTGATCACGGCACAAGTTGGGTTCCCATGCCGGGTACTTTAGACCTTGGTGATATAAATCGCATCGCAATCAGCAATAGTATCCCTCAGGAAAAATTTGTTTCAACAGATGAATTTCTTGTCAGAGTGGATGGCAGTGGGGGAAAACATGATATTGGTGAAGGGCTCCCGACCGGCATTTTTTATACGGGGAAAAAACTACTACTTACCGACATTTGCTTGTCCACTGATTCTGCGATGAGCGACAGATACGCATGGGTTAGCTTTGGTGGATATGAATCAGGTAAGAAAGTTTACCGCACCAATGATGGCGGCTCAAACTGGATGCCTTATACTTCAGGCCTTCCCAATGTTCCAGTGCACTGTCTTGTCAACCTTCCCGGCGACTCAGCACACCTGTTGTTTGCCGGAACAGATATCGGTGTTTATTACCGCGACACTACGATGGCAAGCTGGTTACCTTACAAAACAGGGATGCCCATTGTGCAAGTAACGGATCTTAAAGTGGATACTTCCACTAATACACTATATGCTGCCACCTTCGGCCGTGGAATCTGGAAAACAAATTTCAGATGCAGCAGTACGCATACTGCAGCAATAATTTCAGGGGAGAGTAGCATTTGTTCCGGAGAATCATTGACACTCACAGCAGATGGCCCATGCGGTTACGACAGCTATTCGTGGAGTACGGGTGAAAACACTAAAACCATTGAAGTCGGCTCAGAAGGCACTTATACCGTTACCATTTCAAATGGAACGGATACTAAAACCGCAACACACAACATTTGCAATCACGATGAAAACAATCCCATCTGCATCAGGTGGCAGCAAAGCCTGGGCTTGTCAACATATGTCCCGTATGGCTCGGCTCAATGCGCTAATGGCTCAACGGTCTTTGCCGGAGCTGGAAGTACAAGCTTGGGCACTAATATATTTACAGGAATAAGCAAAGTGGATGCCTCCGGTTCAATAGAGTGGCAGCAGGTCCATGGTAGTTCAGACCTCAGCAATGGAATTTATGGAGTTGCGCATTCTATAGATACAACTAATGACGGCGGGTTTATTATTGCTGGATTTACCACCGGAGATGTTCCCAATTATCATGATTCAGGAATAGAAACCGAGAGAACTTTCGATTATTTGGTGACGAAAACGGATCCTGAAGGAAACCTGCAATGGCAAAAGGCATTCGGGGGGTCGGGATTTGAAATTGCAAATTCAGTTCGGCAGACAACTGATGGCGGTTATATTGTTCTGGGAACAGCCGCTTCATCAGATGGAGATGTATTAGAATGGCATGAGGGCTATAGCGGTGATGCATCGCACTCCAGTGCAAATCCTGATTTGTGGGTATTGAAACTCGACCCTTCCGGAAACGTTGAATGGCAAAGATGCCTTGGCGGCACTGGTCCTGACGGAGGATATACTCCTACTAGTGTTCCGTCATGTGCCATTACCCAGACTTCTGATGGTGACTATGTGGTTACCGGATTTGTTAACTCCACCGACGGTGACGTTTCACCAAATCCAACCAGCGAAGGATGGATTGTAAAAATTGATGGCACCGGCGCTATAGTGTGGCAAACTTTTCTGACTGAATCTTTCCTTACCGTGTTAGGAATAAATGCAATTCTGGAAACGAATGCACATGATTTAATTATTACCGGACATGGAAATTATGTTTTCGATAACGGGGATTTTATGGTTGCAAAATTTAATTCACTGGGAGATCAGATTTTTGAAACAGAACTGGGCGGCAGCGGCTATGATGTTGCACGTGATATTATTGAAACGGAAGATGGTGGAATAGTTGTAGCCGGATACACCAATTCAAATGATTTGGACGTTTCTTTCAACCATGGCGGTGCCGATTTTTGGGTTGTAAAATTATTGGCTAATGGCGGAATGGATTGGCAAAAAAGTTTCGGCGGAAGTTCAAATGATTATGCCTACAACATAAAAGAAAGTGCTGATGGCTCCATCGTTATCGGTGGTTTCTCCACTTCTTCAGATGGAGATGTTACAGAAGTTGATGAAACTTACGGATTCCCTTTGGGTTGGGTCATAGATTTGGCCAGCGGATGCCCTCGGCCATATAAAGATTTCGGCACTACCGATATTACTGCCAGTTCAGCAATGATCCATTGGGGAACGCGATCCTGTGCAGATGGCTACCAGATTAATTGGAAAGCACTTAGCGATGTTGAATGGTCCTATTTCAACTCATCAGGAACTACCGGTACTGAGGAGCTCATCAACTTAGTACCTTCAACAGAGTACGTATGGACGGTGCAATCTCATTGCATAGACGCAACGGATGATTATTATTCACCGCCTTCACCTGTTCAGACTTTTACCACTTTGGATCCTGTTAAGGTTGGTGATGATAAGGATGTAAAGTTCGATTGTTTGCTTTATCCCAACCCGACTAATGGTAACTTCAGCCTCGATATCAATTCATTTGTTTCCGGTGTTGCTGAAATTGAGGTCACTACAATGCTCGGAAATACGATTTACCAGGATAACCTGCAGGTGAATGAGCAGCATAACAATTACGTATTTAACAATCTTCTCCAATCACAAGGTTTATATTTTGTGATCATAAAGTTCAATAATGAAAAAGTGGTAAGAAAGATCGTTCGACACAATTAATTTTCTTTCAACCAATTTCTGAACAGCCCTGTCATGCTGATTAATAGGGTTGTTCAGTGAAATATTAATTCCCTACACTGCCGCCGTGTCTCCGCGTCAAGGCTATGAGAGGAGGCAGCGGGACACAGGGGAATTCAAAAGCGATCAACCATCAAATTGTTTTTTCATCGACCGTGCAGTGCTTCCATAAAATGAGTGAGTGGAAATTGACAAGGTGTTCCCAATTTGTCCCTCGTTGATGTCCCGTCAACCATTTTCAATGTTATCTTCATGAGTTGCTAATACTATCCTTAATCCTAATCCATGTATTTTTTCACAGCAACTACCAATAGCGGGCAATTACTTTTGATGGTGCGGTTGGCGAGGACGCCAACCACGGACGGAATACAATTCATTGGGTAGTTCGTGAAGTGTTTTTACAGACATGTATTATTGTAAAAAAATAGTTTTGGTAAAATTATGTTGTAGTATGGAATTCCCCCGTGTCCCGCTACCTCCCCTCAATACCTTGCGGCGGAGACACGGCGGCGGTGTAAATTGTTAGAAACCTGCAGAAGCCTTAAGTGGATTGACTCTCCATGAAATTTGTTTCAAGCAAAGAGAGAGCAATATCCATCTTAAACTGTTCACACTATTATCTCTCATAAGTAAAAATCCTTAACCCCTGATGCCCATTATTCTTAAGGATGCCTCCAAAATAAATGGCCATCATGCTATTCAATAGCAAACCTCTGTACAAAAAAACTATTGTGAAGAAGCCTTACAGAAATTGTATGGCACCCATTCTTCCTGTTACATTAAGAAAACAGAGAAAGAAGTAAATTATGACACCCCCGGTTTCAAGACTGCCCTAAAAGGCCTCCCATAAATATGGGGGTTTTGCCTTCATTGAATATTCCAATATTTGAGCTTAATTTCAAAGCATGATCCGCATTTTGGCTTTTGAAGATAATAATGATTTTAGCGATAGCCTCAGCGCGCTCATCGGAAATGCTGATGGCATGGAACTGAATGCCATCTATCCCAATTGCAAAAATGCAGCAAGACATGTTGCGTTTCACCGGCCTGATGTGGTGCTGATGGATATTGACATGCTGGTTGAAAATGGATTACAGGGCTTGCGGAGCATCAGGGCCGCCGGTCACGATGTATGCATATTGATGCTCACCGTCTTTGACGATAATGAAAGAGTCTTTCAGGCTGTCTGTGACGGAGCAAGTGGTTACCTGCTGAAGCGCACACCTCCCGATAAAATTATTGAAGCCATCCGGGAAGCGCATTCGGGGGGCGCACCCATGACGCCTTCCGTGGCGAAACAGGTATTGAAGCTTTTTTCTCAGCCATTTCAAAAATCAGTTGAGTTGCAAACCCTTACAGCACGCGAGCATGATGTGCTTGCCCTGCTGGTACGTGGTTACAGCTATAAAATGGCGTCAAATGAGCTGGGCGTGAGTATTGAAACCTTGCGGTACCACATCAAGAATATCTATACCAAGCTACATGTAAATTCAAAAAGTGAAGCCGTTGCAAAGGCTATTCATCATAAAATAGGTTAACCTTATCGCGGGTGGCAGTCATAAAGATCCAATCAATATTTCTATACGGT
The DNA here is from genome assembly GCA_044227805.1 of Chitinophagales bacterium. Taxonomy (GTDB): domain Bacteria; phylum Bacteroidota; class Bacteroidia; order Chitinophagales; family UBA10324; genus JACCZZ01. The sequence goes on from JBGAWA010000052.1 coordinate 25,614, forward strand.
CTCGCTGTTTACATATTTCTGTTTCCGTTCCGAGGTTGTAACGATGCTGTACAAACGGAAAAAAATCCCGCCAACATAATTCTTCTTGATTCCCTTCACCTTGCCGCCCTATCAGACAGTATCTTATATCATGCGATAGTTCCAAGAGATACCCTTTACTGCTACCAATCCATTCAATTCTTCTTCAATACCGATATCGCGGTTAAATACCCACGGCTCGTATGTGATGCCTATTCGAATGCATTGTTAGCCTGTCAGGCATTCCCCAATGATCTGAATGGTGACAATTACACGGCGAATTTATTGCGCCAAATAAAAATGCTTGCCCAGTCAACACAGCAGCCATCTTTGAAAACATGGTCTCAATACCTGGAGGCGCGCCATTATTCTGATATTGATGAATACCTGGTCGCCCTGCCGGGACTGCTTACGGTTTACCATCAGTTCGAACAGCAGAACGACAGTAATGGTCAGAGCGTAACCAGTAAAAGATTAGGCATGATTTATTTACGCAGCTATAACGACTACAGCCATGCTATTTACTATTTCAAAAAGGCAAGAGATGTATATAGTGATCCGGTGGAGAAGGCCAAGAACACATTCTTCTTATTCTATTGTTATAGCGCCATGGATAATATTGACACCGTCACAAGCTATTACTCTCAGATTCTTGGAACCTACTCTTCACTCCTTTGGGAAGGTGACCTGCTAATGACAAAGGGCTTGTATCAGTTGTTCCTTTTTGAGAAAGCATCAGGAGGCAGTATTGACTCTGTTGATTACTATTTCCATCTGTTAGAGAAGGTAGCTGCTCCTTCGAATCGTTATTCACAAATGAACCTCCTGTACTTCTGTTCAAGATATGCCAGCGCCTTGTTGAATAAAAAGGAGTTTGATAATACGATTCAGATCTTAGCCAAAGCGCTAGAGCCAGACACTTCATATAGTTATATCAACAAGACAGTGGTAGATCTCTATGAAACACGTTACAAGTACTATGAAGCGATAGGCAACCATGAGCTGGCTGTTAAATATTATCAACTCTACAATGCCAAAGCAACAGCGTTTTATACTGAAGACAACAGGGCGAAGATCGAACGGGTAAAGATTGAATTTGAAAATGAGCAGGAAAAACTCAAATTAAAGAAAGAACAGGAAGAGAAGGAAGCAAGCGCAATGAACCTGATTCGGGTAGAGAAAACCATTCGTAATTTTCTTATTGGCGGATCTGTTTTATTACTGCTCTTAATCGGCGTTTTAATAAACCGCAACAAACTAAAACGGGCAGTCGAAATGGAAAAGATGCGGAACCGGCTGAGCCGTGATCTCCACGACGATATTGGCAGTACACTGAGCAGCATTAATATTTTAAGTCGCACGGCGCAGGATACCTTAAACAGGGCTGATACGGAAAAGACAAAACTTTCTCTGGAAAAAATGAATGAACGCAGCCAACGGCTGCTCGACAATATGAGTGATATTATCTGGAACATACATCCGGGTAATGACAGCATGCAGGAAGTGGTGAGCCGGATGAGAGAGTATGCAACCACCATCCTCGAAGCAAGAAATATCGATTATACCTTCAACTTTCCCAATGAGAAAATGGACATTAAATTCAGCATGGAAGTAAAAAACAATATCTATCTGATATTTAAGGAAGCGGTCAATAACCTTTCAAAATATTCCCGAAGCAATCATGCCATCTTAACCCTTAGCCTAGACGAAAAGCATGTGCATCTTACCATACAGGATAACGGAATTGGGTTTAATGATCAGGAACTGGCCCACCGCGGTGGCTTGAAAAATATGCAGCACCGGGCGAATGAAATAAAAGGAATACTGTCTATTACATCTGTAAAAGATAAAGGAACTACCGTTGATCTCACTTTTCCACGACATACGTGATAGATTATCACTAACGCCGGCTCATTGACACTTTAACCCGGATTTTTCAGTGGAAAATTCCGCTTCGCTGCGACTTAGAACTGCTAAGGGTTTGCTCAATTTGTCAAGAAATGAAAATGTTTCACAAACCCTAAGCAGTTCTACGTCGGGGTTAAACCCGTTGCCGCCTTGAACTGAAAAATGCGGGTTTAAAAAATGTGTCTGTGAGCGGAGGGGAATGGTGACATTTCTTTCATCTCTGACCAGCTGTTCAGTAAGTCTTTTATGCTACACTACTGCCTTGTCACCGTTTGAATCCGCTGTCTGTGACATTGCTTTTTACTGGTCTCTCCATGTTTCAGACACCTGTAATGAATCCTGAAAAACAATCCCATGACTATCCTTCGTTGATATTTCATTGCGCCGTCCGGTAACCAATCATTCGTCCTCCAATAAGTGAACGCCCCACCCTTTTATGTAGGTACTTTCACCTGCTTGCTTCATTTCTTTTGTGCAGTGATTTTTTCACTGACTAAAAAATCAACTAAAACTTAAAAATTACTCTTATGAAAATGAAAACACTTTTTACCTTAATCATTTCAGCATTGCTGACTACTTATGCAAACGCTCAAACCTGGAATCTCGGCGGGAATGCGCCAACAGCCACCAGCACACTTGGAAACACGACCAAACAAAACCTGAACCTTATCACGGATAACAAGGTCCGGCTGGCTATAAAAAAAACCGGGCAGATTGGAATCGGCATCAACAGTCCTACTTCGCTCTTGCATATAGAGCAAACCGGTCTAACGGACTTGCTGATAAAA